>DATJRU010000016.1:0-4591 GCA_035504455.1 Vulcanimicrobiaceae bacterium | reverse complement strand
ACTCATCCAGGCGCTTCTGCAAATCCGCCTGTGTGTAACCTCGCCGCTTGATTGCCTTGATGATTTGCGAATGCAACTCGGACTTGATCTTGAGTGAGGCTGCCTCTTCCCGCGAAAAACCAACTTGCTCGAACACGTTACCTTTCATGCTTGGCCTCTTTTTCCCGCCGTGCAAGCTGCTGGCAATCGCTACCAGTCCATGTTATGAGCGTCGTCCATCTGATGCACAAGATCGTCAATAAAACTTTCCATGTCCTCCACGGACTCCATCGCGGCGCCATATGTCCCGTCATTTGCGTATGTGAGGATGCTCGGCAGTCCTGCCTCCTCGATATAGATCTGCGCCGGAGCCAAATCACCTGCCCATAGGCTGCCGATGAACGACTCCGCAGCCTGGATCACTCGTGATGCGTCGAATGAGGGCCCAGGCCACATCGAGAACCTATTCCTGCCCTCTGGATCTGTTAGATTGACCGGCACGGCTCCGGCACCGGAATGGAACTCGAATGCCTCTCCGTCTTTACCAAAGGCGCCGTGGGCCATAAAATTGCGAATCTGCCGACGCACCACGAGAAGTTCATCAAACAGCGATTTAATGTTCGAGTCGTCTAGGCCGACGGCGCATTTAAACTTGTCAGACCAGTCCGCCGCTGCCAATTCGGCAACTTCCTCTCCTGTTTTCACCCTCGTTCGTAAGATCGCCAGATGGACGAATACGTGTTCAGTCCAGCTGAAAAAGGCGTCGATAGTGGCAGTTGCTAGCCATGCAGCTTCTCGCCTGTGCTCGTCGCCCGGCCAGGAATACGATGAGAATTCTGTACCGTTTGGCAGCTTTCTTTCGATCTTTATCACCTCATGCTCGCGAGCCTCTGCCGAGGCAAGCTTTTCTCGGAACTGATCCCGTAAATATTGGTAGCGATAAAACAGCCACGCAGAATTGTTTCTAACATTCAACTGCGAGCGGTGAACCGCCTCTGCCGCAAGATGATCGAAAAACGGGGCAGCGGCCTTCACGCCCCTTGCGACAGCCCTCACAATGCCCTCGGCAGCCAGTTCGTCTGTCGAGAATACGCCGAGCCCCATCTTTCTGTGCTCTATCAACGCACCATGACCGTCGTAATCAACAGGGATAGTCCACGCGACTTTCTCTCCTCGACCACGGAAACGAAAGTGCAATAGGTCTACGAGCAAGAAATAAACGAAGTAGTAGTCTGGCAGCTTGCGTCCGGCGTTCGTTCGGGTCGTGCCTGCTCCGTAGCGCGAAATTTCGTCCGCCGGCTTAAGCGGAGCGATTGCGTTCATCGCTCGCGCTCGGAGCTTCTTGATCTCGGCAGCCGACAGGGCAATCTTCTTAAACGTCATATTCCAATCGTTCGAAGGAAGTGCCTAATGGCGCGGGGAGGCCGGTGCGTTCTTCACGAGCCAGTCGGTCGTGAGCCTGGCGTAGGATTCCGCGAGCGGGCCGGGCGTCAAGAAATGGCTTGCGCCCTTCACCCAGATCAGATCGCGCTGCGGCGACGCGGTCAGGCTGTCGTAAATCGCCTGCGCATTCGGCGGGAGCGCGAGTTCGTCGCTGTCGCCGTGAATCACCGCGGCCGGAACCTTGATCTTGGGGCCGAACTTGATGGAGCTGGGCGCGCTCGGATCGCTCGGCGCACCGAAGAAGCTGATCAGGGCCTTTGCCGTTCCCATCACGGAGACGCCGCCGGGAAACCAGTTGTCGCAGGCGACGGGCTGCTCTCCCTTGCCTTGCGCCACCAATTCGCGCGCGTGCTGGAGCGTGCCTTCGAGGCGCCGCTTGTCCGCTTCGCTGCTCCGAACTTGAAATTCCAGATACGGCGACGGAATCGAGGCGATGAAGCCGACCGCCTTCACCGCAGGATCCTCCCGCTCAGCCATGTACTGCGCCACGCGAGGGCCGCCGAGGCTGATGCCCAAAAGCGCGATGCGCGCGTAGCCCGTGGATTTTGCGTAAGCGACGAACGCGGCGATATCCTTCACGGCGTCGCCATATTCCGCGTAGGCGTTGTTGTACGACGCGCGCATGTTGGAAAGCAGAAACGCGTAGCCGCTAGCGGTGAGCGCGGCGGCAAGAGGCGAATAGTCATGCGCGGGATACAGCGCCGCGCCCGTCGTGCCGCCCGGCACCAGGATGACGATCGAATCGCCGGCCCGCTGCGGCTCCCACAGCAGGCCGTTCAGCGCGGTTTTGTCCTCCGCCTCGACGCGAATCAGCTCGAGGCGGTTTTGCGAGCCGGTGATCGGTGTGGCTGCCATCGCGGAGACTATATTCCAGTCGGAGTCGTCGATCAAGGATTTGACAGGATTTGGGAAGAAGCCTCGCACTGCGGCCAAGGGTGAGCCGGATCGTCAGTAATGCATTGGCGGCAGGTAATCTTGCGAGGGTAGAGGATGCTTTGTATAGTGCCGGAATGAAAGAGCTGCGGTGGATGATCGCGCTTGCGGTGATCGTTCTGGCGTTCTTTGCGGCCGTTTATTTTGCGGCTCGGTCGTGGGGAAAAATGGGGACCGGGAAACGGATTGCCGGTCTTTTGCTCCTGGCGCCACATTTTCTGCTTCTAGCGTGCATCGTCGTGTCGCTGCTAAATGGCCGCCCGCCCCAGGGATCGCCTGGTTTCGGCACGCAGTTTATCTGTGCCATGCTGATGGTATTCATACTGCCGCTTCCGGCTTTGGTAGGGACGGTATCCGCGCTCGTAATGTTCACGCGCGCTCGAGTTAGTTCATAGGCTTATTGCGAGCAATATCGTCCGACCCGACGTTCTCACTAATCACTAATCACTAATCACTAATCACTAATCACTAATCACGACTACTTCGCGGGCGCTTCGAAGACGAGCAGCAGATTGCCAGGCATGCCGGAGGTTCCGGTGAAGCCCGAGGTGACGAAAACCATTCTGCCCGAAACGGTTGGGCCGCTGCCGCTCATCGAGCCGCCGTGGGCTTTGACGCCATTCACGGTGGGGACGCTTGGCAGCGTGTCGTAATCCCACAAGATCGAGCCGTCTTTCGCGGAGTAAGCTCGGAGGTGGCCGTCCATCGAGCCGGAAAAGACGGCGCCGGGAACGACGGTAACCGCGGCGAGCTGGCCGGCGCTGCATCCGGGTTGGCCTTCGCACGCGGGCTTGGGCGGCATCGTCTTCCAGACGACTTTGCCCGTGCGAATGTCGATTGCGAGAAGTCCGCCGGCAGGCGGCACGACGGCACCCGGCTTGGGCGGCGAAAGCGCTGACGGAATATCGGAGAGCGCGACGTATGCGTTCGTGCCGTCCGTCGCAAAACCCCATTCGATTCCGCCAAGACCGCCGCCGTAGCCCAGGCGGATTTGCCACAGCTCCTCGCCGCCATCGTCGGGATCGAGCGCGAAAAGTACGCCGCTTTTTTGCCCCGCCAGCAGGACGCGATGGCCGTCGCCAAGGTTCTGCAAAATCACGGACGCGCCGAAATCGAAGTCGGGGCCGACCTTCGGCGGGCAATTGATCGGGTGCGCCTGGAAGCAGCCGAAATTGAAAACGTCGTCGGCCGTTTTCTGCTGCAGCCAGAGCCTCTTTCCGCTGGCGAGATCGAAAGCGACGATGGCGTCGGTGCCCTCGGCCGCGGGATCGACGTAGGCGTCGCCCGTGCCGGTGTAGAGGCGGCCGAGTTTGGCGTCGATCGTCGGAGCGCTCCACATCGCGCCGCCCGCCGGGCTGAACTTCGCGTGGCTGGTGCCAGGAGCGGAGGGGCCAGGCACTTTGGCGATGCCGTAAGCCTTCCAGATGATCTTGCCCGTGCGCGCGTCGACGACGGTGATGTTGCCGCGGAACGTGCAGCAGGGATACGCGGGATCGCCGCCCGTGAGTTCTTCATTCCCGGTGAGCGGGACGTACAGCCGGCCGTCGTAAAGCTGCGGCGCGCCCGTGATGCGGGCTGTCGGGTGCGGATCGACTTTCGTCTTCCAGACGAGCTTGCCGTCCGATGCGTCAAGCGCGTAGAGATTGGCTTCGCTGTCGCCGAAGTAGGCAAAGGCGCGGCCGTTGTCGCCGGGTGCGACGGTGACCGCGTCGCGCACGGTCGTATCGGCTTTGAACGCCCAGATCGTGCAGCCGGTCGAGGCGTCGAGCGAGTAGACGGTGCCGTCGCCCGAGCCGATGAAGAGGCGGCCGGAGACGATGGTCGGCTGGCCGAGCGCGGAGCTCGCGTTCGGAATGCCGAACGCCCACTTGAGTTTCAGGTGCGCGACGTTTTCAGGATCGAGATTCGTATGCGGCTGGTAGCGCGTGTTGACGACATCTACGCCCCAGCCGTTCCAGTTGTGCGGATCGGCGAGGCCGGCGGGCGTGATGGGCGGCGCGGAGACGCAGGAGTTGGCGTGCGAAACGTCCGCGCCCACTTTCGAGCTGAGGAACGCGGCCACGGCGCGCCGTTCGGCTTCGTTCATCTGATTGCCGTAGATCACCATCGCCCCCGATTCGAGCGTCTGCAAAATTTCCTGCTGCGTTTTTTCGGCGAGCACAGCGCGCGTGGGCGCTCGGCTGGTGGCTGCGGCCGCTCCGGCGTGGCATGCGGCGCAGTGCTGCGCGAAGAGCGC
>DATJRU010000015.1:0-6096 GCA_035504455.1 Vulcanimicrobiaceae bacterium | reverse complement strand
TCCTGGGTTCCGTTGCCGACCGCGGCTGCGTTGGACGCGTTCGCGACAACGCCCGGCGCAAGGCTGATGACTTGCGTGTAGTTGCGGGACACGAGCGGCAGCGCGGTGATTTCTTGTCCGGAAACGGTGCCTCCGTTTGCGGCGTTCTCCGTTTGCAACTGCTCAGCGGTTGCCTGAACGGTGATCTGCTCGCTTTGCGCGCCGACTTCGAGGTTGCGATTCAGCACAGCGGTTTCGGCGACGTTAACCACGACGGCCGCGACAGAGGCCGTCTTGAACCCGGAAGCGGAAAACTTGATGGAATAGCTGCCCGGCTGCAGCAGCGAGAACTTGTAGCTACCATTCGCGTCGGTTGTAGCCGTTCTGACCTCGCCCGTCGCGCTGGTGAGCGCAACAGTCGCGCCGACAATCACACCACCCGAAGGATCGGTAACGGTCCCATCGAGCGCGCCGGTGCTACCCGTTTGGGCGAGCGACGGAGCGGCGCAAGCAAGAAGAAAGGCGAAACAGGCAAGAAGCGACAATGCAAATTTGCACACTTTTGGACATACGTTCATGAAGAGGTCCCCCCGGACATTCGCAGTTTTCACTTTTTCGGCTCAAACCTGGCGCGAAGAAGCCTCGCGCGATGCGACCCACCCTAAGTACGCGAAACCTGTAAACACAGGTCGCAGTGTGGTGCGGTGTTTAGCATGCAGGCGCAAATACTGTCAATAAAGATGAGAGGGTTCTGTATTGCAAATTTGGACTAACAGTGGATCAAAACGAGAAACAAGAGAACCGAGACGGGAAAGAATGTGGCACAGACAGGGGTTAGATCGACCCGTTGGGTAATTCGCGAGCTATTTCCTTACCGTATAACTACGGAGATGCGTTCCCAAATGGGACAGATGACAAAGGTCCGTTGTGAGATTCACTTTTTCCAGAAACGGGCGACGGAGGCGAAGTCGGGATCGTCGTTTGCGGCGTCCGCGGCGTCTTTTACCTTGGTATAGGTGGCGTAGGCTGCTTCAGCTGCGGGGAGCTTGACTCCGTGCTCGCGCGCAAGTTCGAGGGCGAGGCGGAGGTCCTTGTGCATGAGGCGGAGGGGAAAGCTGGCGGGGTATTCGTTCTTGAGCATGAGGGGCGTTTTGACGTCGAGGAGGCGGGCGTGGCCCATGCTCGACTGCATCACCTCGATGAGGCGCTCTGCCTCGACGCCGGAGTTTGTGACGAGGGCGAGGGATTCGGCCCAGGCGTCGATTTCGAGTGCGAGGAGGAGATTCATGCCGAGCTTGACGGTTTGGCCGGCGCCGTTTGGGCCGAGCAGGAAGAACTTCTTGCCCATGGGCTGGAGAACCGGCTTCGCGCGATCGAGGACGGCGGCTTCCCCGCCGACCATGAAGACGAGGTCGCCCTTTTCAGCGCCCCAGGTGCCGCCGGTGACGGGGGCGTCGAGGAAGTCGATGCCGCGTTCGGCGCAGGCTGCGGCGACGCGGCGGGCGGCGTCCGGCGAGACGGTGCTCGAATCGATGAGGAGCGCTCCTTTGCGCAGGGCGGCGAGCGCGCCGGAGGCGAAGAGGACTTCATCGAGCGCGGGCGGGTCGCTGACGATGGTGATCAGCACGTCGCATTGGGCGGCAACGTCACGCGGATTCGCGGCGAGCTTTGCACCGGCGCGGACGAGGTCGTCGGCTTTGGATTTCGCGCGATTCCAGACGACGAGCGGGAATTCGGCGCGAAGGAGATTGTGGGCCATGGGTTTGCCCATGAGGCCGAGCCCGATGAAACCGATCGTTTGCATGAATGACCCCCGTTGGAACGGTCAGGAGACAAGGATGCCGCGCTTCAGGCCGCGGCGCCAGATGTAAGACTCTAAATTCGAAAGAAATCGCCGCCGGGGGTCAGCGGCCCGCGCGGGGCTGAGTGACTTCGCCGCGACCTTTAGGCCGCGGAATTTCGATTTCGGCTTTCTCCGCTCGCTTCTCTGTATAATCTCGCGCAATGGAATCCCGGCTCGAGCAAATCATCCAATGGATCCTGGGGCCCGAAATTCCGTCCGGGAAATCTTCGGGGCATCTGTGGCCGCGCTGGATTTTCCTGCGCGCGCTCGGCCTGATCTACTTCTCGGCGTTTTACTCGCTGATCTTCCAGATTCGCGGCCTGATCGGCCCCGACGGCATTCTCCCCGCCGGTGACTACCTCGAGGCCGTCGCCGGCGCGGTTCACGGCGCGCTCAAATTCTGGTACGCGCCAAGCCTCTTCTGGTTGGGCTCGAGCGACCGGGCGCTGATGATCGTCACCTGGGTAGGGCTAATCGCGTCGATTCTCGTCGTTCTCAACCTTTGGCCGCGCGCGTCGCTGCTGGTCTGCTGGATCTGCTTTCTTTCGTTCATCGTCACGTCGCGCGATTTTTCGAGCTACCAGTCGGACGGCATGCTTCTCGAGGCCGGCTTCATCTCGCTCTTCTTTGCGCCTCCCGGCCTGCGCCCGGGACTCGCCCGCGCGAATGCCGCCTCGCGCGCGAGCCTGTTCCTGCTGCAATGGGAAGCCTTCCGCATCTACTTCGAATCGGGCCTGGCGAAAATGCTGAGCCACGATCCGACGTGGCGCAATTACACGGCGATGGACGACTACTACCAGAACGCGCCGCTGCCCACGTGGATCGGATGGTACGTGGGCCATTTTCCGCACTGGTTCCACGCCGGGGCGGTGGTTTACACGCTGGCGATCGAACTGGTCCTCTGCTTTTTGATTTTTCTGCCGCGGCGCTTTCGGATCGCGTTTTTTCTGATCGTGCTGCCGTTTCAGACGAGCATCATTCTGACCGGCAATTACGCGTTTCTGAATTACATCGTGTTGTGCCTCGGCTTCCTGTTCCTGGACGACCGCTTCATCGAGTGGGTTGTGCCGGCACAAATCCGCGCGGTGATCGATCGCGCTCCCACTGGCGACTCGGCGTCGCTCGCCGGCGCTCCGGCGGTGGAGCGACATCCCTTGCGGCACATCCTTCAGCCGGTCCGCTGGACGATCGCCGGAATCTCGCTCGCTTTCATTTTTTACGTGACGCTGGTGAAGCTGGTGTGGATGCTCGCTCCCGCCGCGCCGATGCCGCAGCGGCCGGTGGAGGCGCTGGAGCCGTTTCGAGTGGCCAATCAATACGGCCTCTTCGCGGTGATGACGCACGAGCGCTACGAAATTGAATTTCAAGGATCGACCGACGGCGGGAAGACGTGGATCCCTTACGAATTCCGCTACAAGCCGCAGGACACGGACAAGGCGCCCGGCATCTACGCGCCGTACCAGCCGCGCTTCGAATGGAATTTGTGGTTCGCTTCGCTCGGCGCGTGGCCGGAGTACCGCTTCGTCGTGTGGACCGAGGAGCGCCTGCTCACGGCGTCGCCCGACGTGCTGGAGCTTTTCCGCGGCAATCCGTTTCCCGGCGGCGCACCGCAGCAAGTTCGCGCGGTGATCTACCAGTATTGGTTCACGAGCATGAAGACGAAGCGCGACACCGGGCAGTGGTGGCGGCGCGAACTCCTCGGCAACTACGCACCCAGCCTGGAACGCGAGCCCGACGGCAAAATCGTCGTGCTCGGTTCACCCACCGTGCAGGAGTTGCCGCAATGACTTTAGGCGCGCTTTCTGCGAGCTGCGGCCGCGGTGGCGGGATGTCGCCGCGCTGTTCTGCTAAAATAATGAGGTACCCGAGGAGAAAACGATGGCCAGTCTTTTTAAGACGTCGAATCCCGCGCTGAACGAGAACACGTTCCGCGGCCCAGCCGCGATTGCGGGCGAAGCGATGACGCTGCAGGGCACGGTCAACAAGACCGGCGTGCTGCTGTTCTGCGCGTCGGCAACCGCCGCGTGGACGTGGTGGGTGGCCAACACGCAGGGGCCTGCGGCGGCGAGTCTCTGGATGTATGGCGGGCTGATCGCCGGGCTGGTATTCGCGTTCGCGACGATTTTCAAGAAGGAGTGGTCGCCGATCACGGCGCCGCTCTACGCGCTGGCCGAAGGGCTGGCGCTGGGGGGCTTCTCGGCGTTTCTGGAGCAGCAATATCACGGCATCGCGATTCAGGCGCTGGGGCTGACGCTGGCCGTCACGCTGGTGATGCTCATGCTGTACACGTCGGGCATCCTGCGTGCGACGCCGCGGTTTGCGGTCGGCGTGATCGCAGCGACGGGCGGCATCTTCGTCGTCTACCTGGTCGACATGGTTCTGCGTTTCTTCGGGCACCAGGTGCCGTTCCTCAATAGCTCGGGGCCGCTGGGGATCGGCATCAGCGTCGTCATCGTAATCATCGCCGCGCTGAATCTGATTCTCGATTTCGGGTTCGTCGAGACGGGCGTGCACGCGGGCGCGCCGAAGTACATGGAGTGGTACGGGGCGTTCGGCATCATGGTCACGCTGGTCTGGATGTACATCGAGATCCTGCGCCTGCTGGCGAAGATGCGCGAACGATAGGCCTCGCGAAGTTGTTTTAGAGAGATGTTCACATTTCGTCGCGCGCCGTGAGAAGGCCTACGTGCTCGATGCCCACGCCGCGCATGATGTCGATCGCGCGCGCCACCTGCTCGAATTCAACATCTTTGTCGCCCTTCACGAATCCCGTCTTGTCCGCTCGCGCGGCATAAATCTTCGCGAGCTGCGCGCCTAGGCGGTTCCAATCGCTCGAATCCTCATTGATCAGCAGCTTCCCGCCCGGCAGGACCTGCACGACGATCGTTCGCGGTTGAGGATCGTTCCTCGCCTGCGGCGGAGCGGGTTGCGGAACCTGCGTCGGCAATCCCTTCGAATCGCTCGGCGTAATCACCAGGAAGATGATGATCAACACCAGGAGCACGTCAATCAACGGAACCACATTCGGTTCCGCAACCACGCCCTTATTCCCGCCAACGGCCATTCCCATGAGCACACTCCCGCCGCACGTTTTGTCGCGCATCGCGCGCCGCGTGCGGCAAATCGACTTTCTCGCTCGCTGGGGGTTTTGACACCATCCGCCGAGCTTTGTGCCATCACGGCCTTTGCCTCGCACGCCGAATTCCGTTAGCCTGTCTGTGGTTCTCGAAGCCGCTCATGTCGAAGAAGCTCCGCAAATTCCAACGCCCGCCTGAGCCCCGCGAAGAGCACGTCAACGCCGCGGACGTCGTCGCGCATCTCGCCGAACTTTCCAAAGCTGCCAGCATTCGCGAAATCGCGCACGGCATGGGACTCAAGCACCGCGGCCGCCGCTATCTTCCGCGCGTGATCGAAAAACTGAAAAAGCGCGGCGAAGTGGAAGAAATTTACGGCGGGCGGTACAAGCTCGCCGATCAAGACGCGAGCCAGAAGCCGACTACGAAACAGCCGCCGGCGGCTCCGCCCGCGCGCGCTCACGAAGCTGCGCCCAGCGAGGCCGCCGCGCACGACGCGCAAGCTGCCGCTGCATCGCGCCGCGCACGCGATCCGAATCTCATCGCCGGCCGCATCATCGCGCACCGCGACGGCTACGCCTTCCTCGTCCCCGACCAGCCGATTCCCGGCGTCGATGGCGACCTTTTCATCGGCCGCGACAGCCTCGGCGACGCCATGCACGGCGACCGCGTCCTCGGCCGCATCGTTCGCCGCCGCCCCGATGGACGCGCCGAAGGCCGCATCGTCCAAATCGTCCGCCGCGAGCATCCGACGCTCGTCGGCCTCTTCCGCTACGGCCCGCACGGCAATCACGTCCTGCCCTACGACGTCCGCCTCCACCACGAAGTCCTCATCCCGCCCGGCGACGAACTCACCGCCGACCTGCGCGCCAAGCTCGGCATCGGCGCGCAGCAGCCGCCTGCGAATCGCCGCCTGCGCCTCCCCGAACTCGACGGCGCCGTCGTCAACGTCGAAATCACGCGCTTCCCGCGCGCCGGCCTCGCGCCGATGGGACGCGTGATCGAAATTCTCGGCCGCCCCGGCGACATCGGCGTCGACGTCGAAATCATCATTCGCAAGCATCACATCCCGCACGAATTCCCGGAAGACGTCGTCGCCGCCGCGAAAGCCACGGCGCCGCAAGTCAGCGAATACGACCTGCGCGGGCGCCGCGATTTCCGCGATCTCCCGATCGTCACGATCGACGGCGAAACCGCGCG
>DATJRU010000014.1:0-25301 GCA_035504455.1 Vulcanimicrobiaceae bacterium | reverse complement strand
GCGCGGACTGCTGCCCAAGAGCGACGCGCAATTTCGCGATTGGAGCGTTCATTACCAATACAAGCCGGCCGGGATGGTGAGCGGGGATTACTTCGATCTGATTTACCCGGCCAGCGACGACGGCGACCTGATTTTTCTGCTCGGTGACGTTTCCGGGAAGGGCGTGGCGGCTTCGCTTCTGATGTCGAATCTGCACGCGATGTTTCGCAGCCTGGCGAGCACGAACATGGAACTGCGCACGCTGATGGAGATGGCGAACCGCCTGTTTTGCCAGAGCACGACGGCGGGGCAGTACGCCACCCTCATTTGCGGGCGCGCAGGGAGGTCGGGCGAGATCGAGATTGCCAGCGCGGGCCACGCGCCGGCACTGGTGATTTCGCCGAGCGGCATCAAGGAAATCGGTTCGACCGGATTGCCGTTGGGCCTTTTCGGGACGGGGCGCTATACGACTTCCCGGGTGAAGCTCGATCCGCGCGACAGCCTGCTGCTGTTTACGGACGGGATTTCGGAGGCCAATGATGCGGCGGGGCGAGAGTACGGAATCGGCGGACTCTCCTTTGCGATTCGCGAGCGCCATGGGTGGCCGCCGAAGGAGTTGGTTGTGGCGTGCCTGGGGGATGTCCAGCGGCATTCGGCCGGAGTGCGACAGGCGGACGACCAGACTGTGATGGCGATTCAGAGGCAGTGAGTGGCGATTGGTGAGTAGTGATTGGTGACTCAGGATGATGATCCCTGTGGGATGCTCGCCGGATCGACACAACCCTTCGGACGGTCTAAAGCAAACCCGTCGTCCTCAGGATGACGATCCTCGTCGGATCGTCAGAGGCGGGCGGTTCGCGGGTCGTGCATACGGAAATGCGCGACGCGGATGCGCTTGAATTTGTCGTTTTCGAGAGCGTAGATGCACCAGTTGGTCGCGATGTAGATGTCGCCTGCTTTCATGGCTCGGCCGGAGAAATCGGGATAGTCCTTGAAGAAGTGGAACTCGCTGTACATTTCGGCGGCGATGCGATTGCCGTCGAAGAGCAGATCGCCGACCTCGAGAGCCTCGCGGCAGTGCTGATGAAGATGGGCGTACTGTTCGAGGAAGCCGGCGCGGCCCCTGCGAGTGACCGGCGGCGCCTGGGGATTGGCTAACATCGTGGGGTATTCGATCGAGACGTCCGGGTCGTAGTAGCTCATCACTTCTTCGTAGCGCTTGTTGTTGAAGTGATCGATGTAGCGCAGGAAGCTCTGCTTATCCATCCTGGGGACCTCCGCGGCGGCGAGCGTTTTTTTGCGCGGCGAGACTAACGCCAAGGCCGCGGCAAAGCAAGGGAGTCGAGAGTTAAGAATTCAGAGTTCAGAGCGCTCCTGCTCGATGGGTGGGTTGCGCGGCGTCCGAATCTTCAATCGCCCCTTCCGGGGCTTGTCGCTTTGGGGCAGGCGAACCCGGCACTTCGCCGCGCCTGCCTTGCCGGCAGGCGGGCTGCGTGCCGGGCTAGGTACAATCGCCGCTCCGCGGCTTGGGAAAGACAGTTCGGGATCGAGAGGTCGGAGTCGAGAGGATTGCGTGCCGCGCTTGACACGGGCTCATTACAATCGGCGCTCGCGCCTTGAGAAAGGCAGTTCGGAATCGAGAGGTCGGAGTCGAGAGAATGCCGACCTGTTTGACACTGGCTAACTACAACCGGCGCTCCGCGGCTTGGGAACGACAGTTCAGGGTCGAGATTCCGAGCTGAGAATCGCCGCCTGCGCTTGACACATTTCGCCGGGGTCGATATACAGCGTATATGGCTCAATCCATTATGATTTTCGATTTCGGTACGAACGAAGAGGCGGCGCAGCTGGCGCGGCACAAGGTGGACGGCTGGAAGCAGGCGTTCCGCCTCGGCGACAAACTGCTGCTGAAGTTCGAGCGCGAAGAGCCCTCCAGCGGGGCGGAGAACGAAGACGGCGCCCCTGAGGAGCCACCGAAAGCCGCAAAGGCTTCGGGCAAAGGCAAAGGAACCGCGAAGAAAACGGCTGCAAAGGCCGGCGCGAAAGCCGAAAAGAAGGAAGAACCGGCGGCGCACGTGCGAGTCTTCTTGCGGCTGGCGTTTTCGGACCACGAAAAGCTGTCCTATCAGCGGTGGCTCGACCGCATACCGACGGAAGAGCCTTTCAAGTCCGCGCAGGGCGAGACGTTGCGCTCCGGTCAGTCCGAATTTGAAAAGGCGTCCGAGGAGTTCGAGGCGTTGGATTAAGAGAGCAGTGGCCGGTGGTTCGCGGCGAGTCGCTAGAAGCCGAGCGCTGGAATTGGGCAATCGCGGCTTTTCGGCGAGCGCCGATTCTGGGCCACCCTCGGTTCTCAGATGTCTGCTGTATGGACGCGCGGTGGGAGTGCTGTTTGAATGGGAAGCGGCTTTGGCGTGAATTGCCAGAGCTTTTGTAACGCCGACCGGTGGCGACGCAGCAATTCGCAGTGATTGCATTTATAATGGGGTGTAACGTATCTTAGCCGACGAACCTTACCGTCGGAGGTGGCAGGCTGAATGCCCTCTCAGGAAAAGGTCAAGACCGGGACCGTCGATACGTCGAAATACCACGGCCTGGATCGCGATACTCTGGTGCGGATCTACCGCACGATGTTTCTCTCCCGGCGTATCGACGACCGCGAAATCCAACTAAAGCGGCAGAACAAGATCTTCTTCCAGATCAGCGGCGCGGGACACGAGGCTGTGCTGGCGGCTGCGGGCCTGTTGCTGAAGCCGGGCTACGACTGGTTCTTCCCCTATTATCGCGATCGAGCGTTGGCGCTGGCCTTGGGCGTGACGCCCTACGAAATGCTGCTGCAGGCGGTGGGCGCGAAGGACGATCCGTCGTCCGGCGGGCGCCAGATGCCGTCGCACTGGGGAAACCAGCGGCTGAACATCGTGCCGGGCGCGTCGGCGACGGGGATGCAGTGGCTGCACGCCGTTGGTGCGATGGAGGCGGGGAGTTACTTCGACAGCTTTCCCAAGGCGCTGGATCAGGCGCGCAAGGCGCCGCTGGGAGATTCGGTGAGCCACCACCGGGACGAGATCGCGTACGTCTCGGGCGGCGACGGATCGACCAGCGAGGGCGAATTCTACGAGGCACTGAGCGCGGCGAGCCTGCGGCGCGCGCCGGTGCTGTTTCTGGTGGAAGACAACGGCTACGCGATTTCGGTGCCGATCGAATGCCAGACGCCCGGCGGAAATATCTCGAAGCTCGTGGCGAATTTTCCCCATTTCCATATCGAAGAGTGCGACGGTACCGATCCTCTCAAGAGCTATGAGGCGCTCAAGGCGGCGATCGCGCATTGCCGGGCGCGGCGAGGGCCGGCGCTGGTCCACGCGCATGTGATACGCCCTTACTCGCATTCGCTTTCGGACGACGAGAAACTTTACAAGACGGATCAGGAGCGCGAAGCCGAAGCGCACCGCGATCCGGTGCCGAAATTCGGGCTGTTCCTGGTGCGCGAAGGGATTCTCGACGAGCACGAGATCGAGGCGGTCGAGGGCGACGTAGACCGTGAGATTCTCGAGGCGACGGACCGGGCGCTGGCTGCGGAAGCGGCTCCAGCGGATTCGGTCTACGAATGCTTGTATTCGCCGGACGTCGACCCGCGAGGCAAGGAGTTTGAAGCCGCCCCGACGGCGGACGGGCACGGACACGGGCACTCGAAGACCATGGTCGAGATGATTTCGGCGACGCTCGCAGACGAGATGGCGAGCGACGAGCGCATCGTGATTTTCGGCGAGGACGTGGCCGATTGCAGCCGCGAAGAAAATCTGGGCAAGGTGAAGGGCAAAGGCGGCGTCTTCAAAGCGACGAGCGGATTGCAGAGGAAGTATGGGCTGAAGCGTGTCTTCGATGCGCCGATCGCGGAAGCGGCGATCGTGGGCCGGGCGATCGGGATGGCGATTCGCGGGCTGAAGCCGATCGCGGAAATTCAGTTCTTCGACTACATCTGGCCGGCGATGATGCAGCTGCGCGACGAGCTGCCGCTGGTGCGGTGGCGCTCGATGGGGCACTTCAAGAGCCCGGTGGTGGTGCGCGTGCCGATCGGCGGGTATCTGACGGGCGGCGCGATCTACCACAGCCAGAGCGGCGAGGTCACGTTCACGCACATTCCGGGGCTGCGCGTGGTGATGCCGTCGACGGCGCTCGATCTTTGCGGGCTGCTGCGCACGGCGCTGCGCGCGGACGATCCGGTGATGTTCCTCGAGCATAAGCACCTCTACCGGCAGCCGTACAATCGTGCGGCGTACCCGGGGCCTGATTTCACAATTCCTTTCGGCAAGGCGCGCGTGGCCAGAGAAGGCACCGACGTGAGCGTGATTACTTATGGCGCTGTGGTCCATCGGGTGGAGGTGGCTGCGGCCGAGCTAGCTCGCGAAGGCGTATCGACCGAGATTATCGATTTGCGGAGCCTGAGTCCCTATGACTGGGAGGCGATTGCGGCGAGCGTGACGAAGACGAACAAGGTGATCGTGGCGTATGAGGATTCGCGGTCATGGGGGTACGGAGCGGAGATCGCGGCGCGGATCGGCGAAGAGCTGTTTGACGAGCTGGACGCGCCGGTGCGACGCGTGGCCGCGACGGACACGTTTTGCGCGTACCACCCAAGCCTGGAAGACGCCATCTTGCCGCAGACAAAGGATATTGTGTATGCGGTGCGAGAGCTGGCGGCGTATTAGAAGAGCCTGCATGGCGACCCGAGAGAGCTTGAGCGGCAAACAGCAGATCCCTCGCTGCGTCCCGCGCCTGCCTCGCCGGCAGGCGGGCCCGCACAAACCGCGGGAAGGAGAAAACCGCGCGGGACTTCGCTCGGGATGACAGCGCGCTTTTTCCGTAACATGTACAGCCACGACCCAGAGAGACTCATCGCGGCCCTAAAGACTCGGTTGATTCCATGCTGTTGGCGGGGCGGCCGGAACTTTTTGCCCGGCTCGGACGTAGTATCGGTAGAGCCTGTTTGTTAGGGCAAGGGCCGGAGGACGACATGAACTGCGGACACTGCCAGAGAGATATCGCCGACTATTCGAATTTCTGCTACTTCTGCGGAGCGCGACAGCATGTCTCGGCGTCGGGCGAGCCGCGGGCTACGAAGCGGCTGATGCGCTCGACCACCGATTGCAAAATCGCCGGGGTATGCGGCGGGATCGCCGAATACCTCGAGGTTGATTCGACGCTGGTTCGGCTGATCTGGGTGCTGGCAGTGCTGATGCCGGTGCCGGTGGTCCCGGCGTTTATTGGATACTTTGTGGCGTGGCTGGTGATTCCGCCGGCGCCGCCGCTAGCTGTGGTGGCTCCGCCTGCGACGGCGCCGAATTCGACGCAGACCGCGTAGGCGAACCGGGCGCGTTACTTCTTGGCTTTGGGTTTGCGGGGCGCGGTGGAACGGCCTCCTTCGGGAAAGAGGACTTGGTCGAAGGAGATGATTCCCGCGCCGAGCGACGCGAGCGCGAACGCGGCGACGGCGAGAACGAGCGGGAATTCGTAGTTGTGGACGGCGCGCGGGTCTTCGAGAAGCTTGTGGACCTGGACGAGCGCGACAGCCATCTCCGCCGCGATCAGCAGCCCGGCGATTCGCGTGAATAGGCCGATGATCAAGAGGCATCCCCCGAAAAACTCAATGACCCCCGCCAGGTACGCGAAGTAGGGCGGGAAACCCATGTGGCTGAAGGAGTCCATGGTCTGCCGGGTGTGCCCGAAGAGCTTCGGGTAGCCGTGGTAGACGAAGATGACCCCCAGGGTCACGCGCAACAGCAGGAGCGCGAGCGGCCTGAGTCTTTCGAGAACTTGCATTCGTATATCCCCCGTTGTTTCCGCGTGGAAAGCTTACGATCGAGGCAACAGCGCCGGATTGTAGCAGAACACAACACGGACCTCTTCGGACACATCCAAACTATTTTTTCGGCAGCACCGCGGGGGCGGCCTCGCTCGCTGGTGTAAAATTCCAGCTTGCCCCGGAGAATTCCGGCATGAGACCCAGCTCACAAAAACTTGGTGTGGCCACGAGGCGCGGAGACCGAGCGTGATCCGGAAGCTTCTGATCGGCTTCGGGCTCGTCCTGGTGATCGCGTTCGCGGCCTACAGGCACTTCCATCACGCGAAGCCGCCGCTGGAGACGGCGTACGTCGGCAACCGTCAGGTGACGCTGTGGAGCACCACGGCGCAGGTGCGCGAGCCAGTGGCGATGGCGAGCTTCGGCGACCGAGTGGACGTGCTCGATCGCTTTGAGGATCAGGTGAAGGTGAGGACCGCCTCGGGGATGATCGGGTGGACCACCGAGGATCAATTGCTGAGTTCGGAGTTCTGGCGCCAGGAGCACGATCTCGACGCGGAGACGGCCAAGATGCCGGCTCAGGCGAGCGGGCACACGCGAGTGCTCAGCAACCTGCATATCGATCCGGCGCGCGATGGCGCGCGCGTGCGACAGCTCGACAAGGGCGTGCCGATCGATTTGTACGAGCGGCGGACGGTGGCGGTGCCTTCGGCGCCGGGCGGGTCTTCAGGCGCGAGCGAAGAGGAAACGAGCGAAGGGCCTCCCGCAGCGGCGAAGAAGGAAGATTGGTGGCTGGTGCGCGCGCACGTACAGACGACCTCGAAGGAAGGCGCGACGCTTTCGGGATGGCTGCTGGGGCGTTTCGTGGATCTAGACGTGCCAGCGCCGCTTCCCGATTACGCGAGCTCGGCGGGGATGCGCATTGTGGCGTGGTACGAGTTGAACCACGTGATCGACAACTCGGGAACCGCGCGGCCGCAGTATCTCGTGCTGGGAACGCGGGGCGGAGAAGGGCAGCCCTGCGACTTCACGATGATTCGCGTGTTTACGTGGGGGAAGCAGAAAGAGCGGTATGAGACGGCGTTTGTGGCGAGCGATCTGTGCGGGAAGCTGCCGTTGAAGCTGGCGGCTGCGACGGCGCCCGGTGGCGACGCGGCATTCTCGTTTGAGGATTGGAGCAGCGGCAGCGCCGACGAGCGGACGTACCACATGCATCAGACGATCGTGAGGCTGGAGCGAGCCGAGGGCGCGGAGCCGGCGGCGAAACGGAAGCATGGGCATGGCTAGGATTCTGCGAGAGCGGTGGGCGACGCGTAAACGGCTCGCGCGTGAGGTCGCGAACTGGGCGGCCCGAGGGATTTCGCTTCCGGCCGCGACGACCTTGCTCGCGATTGCATGGGCTACGGGCGGCTGCTCGCACTCCGAAGCGAAGGTGGAGGCCAGCCATCCCGCGCCGCCGGCGGTTTCGTACATCGGCCAGTGGGGCAAGAAGGGCGACGGGCCGGGAGAATTGGACCGGCCGACGTGCATCGCCACCGATGCAGTCGGGAAGGTGTATATCGCGGACGCGGGCAGCCATTTTGTCCACAAGTTCGACACGGACGGCACGCCGCTGCTTTCGTTTCAGGAAGGCGCGCTGAAGAATCCGCAGTCGATCACGGTCGACAGCGGCGGCGCGATTTACGTGACGGAGTTGTCGAGCTCGAGCACGTTTGTCTATTTCCCGAATGGCGACCGCTACAAACAGGTGAGGCTGAAGGCGCGCGCGAACAGCGAGGACATGCTGAGCGTTGGGGTGGACGATGGCGGAGTGATCCAGATCCTCGACGCGGAGGCGAGTCGGGTCTTCACCTATACGCCGCGATTCCGGCTGACCAAATCGTGGATGCCCGCGGCGGGCGATTCCGGCGCTGCGGTGCGGCCGCGGATGGTGGCAGCGGCGGCGGATGGCTCCGTGTTCCTGCTTGACGGCGACGCGGGGCGCGTTTTGAAGTTCACATCCGACGGACATTTTGCGAGCGAAATGAAGGCGGACGGCGGAAGCGGGCGGCTGAGCGACGCCTTTGCGGTGTCGCCGATCGGGATTTTCGCCGCCGATGCGGACGGGCATACGCTGCACGCGTGGTCGCCCGACGGGCAGCCGAAGCTGGACCTCGATCTCACAGCCGAACTCGGGGCGGGAAGCGATGCGGTGTCCGGTCTCGCTGTGAGCCCGCGCAAGGAACTGCTGGTGCTGGACGCGCCCCAATCGCGGGTGCTTCGCTATCGAATCAACTTCTGATACTTTCCCTACGCGGTGGTTACAGAGCGTTTTCGTAGAAGGGAATCCCATGCCATTACTGCTGACGGAGTCGGATGTCCGCGCGATTCTCACGATGCCGATGGCGCTCGAACTGGTCGAGACATCGTTTCGGCGGCTTGGGGATGGAGCGGCTGTCTCGCACCCGCGGCGACGGTTGCATGTTGCGGGCAAGACGATTTTGAACTACATGGCGGCGGCAGACGCTGCGGGGGGCTACCTGGGCTTGAAGATTTACTCGATTGCGCGAGGAGCGGCGCGGTTCGTTGTTCCGCTATTCCGCGCGGAAACCGGCGAGATGGTGGCGCTGATCGAAGCGGACTACCTCGGGCAGATGCGCACGGGGGCGGCCAGCGGAGTAGCGGCGAAGGTGCTGGCACGGCAGGATGCGTGCACGGTGGCCATTATCGGGACGGGTTTGCAGGCGCGGACACAACTTGAAGCGGCGGCGCACGCACGAAAGCTTGCGGCGATTCGCGCGTTTGGCAGAGACGCGGAGCGGCGCGAGAAATTCGCGAAGGAGATGACGGAGCGGCTGCGCGTGCCGGTGACTCCCGCGTCGAGCGCGGAAGAGGCGGTGCGCGGGGCGGACATTGTGATTACGTCGACCACGTCGAAAACGCCGGTGTTCGAGGGGAAATGGATCGAACCCGGCGCGCACATCAGCGCGATCGGATCGAACTTCGCGGAGAAGCGGGAGATTGATTCGGAGGCCGTGCGGCGCTGCGATGTGATTGCGGCGGATTCGGTGGAGCAATCGAAGATCGAATCGGGCGACCTGATTCAGGCTTTTGCCGGCGCCGAATCGCGATGGGCCTCGGTTCGCGAGTTTGCCGACGTCGTGACGGGCAAGGTTGCAGGGCGCACGAAGGCGGAGCAGGTGACGCTTTTCAAGTCGAATGGAATCGCGATCGAGGACGTGGTTGTGGCCGGGAAAGTTTACGAATTAGCGCGAGAGCGGGGAATCGGACGCGACATCCCGATGTGGCAGGGAGAAACTTAGACGCGCTGGCCGTCGGGCGATTTGGATTTGCGCAGGCGCAACCGCCGCAAGAGGGCTTCGTGCAAGCGCTCGCGCGTGTCTTCGGGCAAAGGAGCGGGCTCGGAGTTGCAGAAGATCTGGATCGTCTTTTGGCAGGTGTCCACCACGATGCGGCAATCCTTGCAATCGCCGAGGTGCTTTTCGATCGAGGCACGGAGACCCGGATCGAGAGCTTCGTCCAGGTAGTCGGCCAGTTCGTTGATGATGGCTTTGCACTTCACAAATGTTCTCCCCGCCGAAAGTATTGGTTCAGCTTCTCGCGCAATTTGAGCCGCGCCCGCAGCAGCCGCGACTTCACGGCCGGAACGGAAAGACCCAACGCTTCGGCTGTTTCCTCGGTCGACAATTCTTCGATGTCTCGCAACTGGAAAACGATTCGGAACGGGGGATCGAGTTCTCCGATCACTTTTCCAAGAATGCCCGAAAGCTCGGTCTGGCCGTAGCGATCTTCGGGAGAGGGACCCCAGTCTTCGACTTCGCGGGGCATCATGTCCTCGCCGGTGTCGAGCTCCTGATCGAGCGAAACGACGTTGGGGCGGCGCCGGCGCAGCTTCATGAGTGCCTGGTTCACAGCGATACGGACGAGCCAGGTATAGAAGCGGGAGTTTCCCTGAAACTCGCCGAGGTGCTCGTAGGCCTTCAGGAAGGATTCCTGCATCGCGTCTTCGGCGTCTTCGCGATTCTGGGTAATGTTCTGGGCTAGCCGGAAAATCTTGCGCTCGTAACGCCCGACGAGGGTTTCAAAGGCGGAAATATCGCCGGATTTCGCGGCCGCAACGAGGGTCGGCTCGTCGTCTTTGACCACCGTCGATGGCAGCGAGGGGCGCACGGGATCGAGTTTGGGAGAACTCATCGAAAACCTGTCCATACAAAAGCCTAGCACAGCTTTCGACGTTTCCGCTGGCGGGAATGTATTATCATAGCGGTCGCCCAGAGGCACATGCGGACACTCCCGGATTACCTGCGCAAGGGAATGAAAATGATTATGGTAGGGTGCAACCCCGGCGACCGCTCGGCCCGGGTGGGGCACTACTACGCGGGGCGCAACAACCAATTCTGGCCGATGATGTACGAGTCGGGAGTGATCCCGGAGCCGCTGGGTTACCAGGACGACCGAAGGCTGGTGGAGTTCGGCATCGGCATGACCGACCTGGTGAAGAGGCCCACGCGCGGCGTGGAAGAAATCGAGCGCGAGGAGTTCGCGGAAGGGCGCGTCCTGCTGGCGCAGAAACTCGAGGAGATGCGGCCGCGGGTAATTGCGTTCAACGGCAAGATGACCTACGAAAAATTCACGGGGCGCCCGTGCAAGCTCGGGCTGCAGAAAGAGCTGCTGTATGGCGCGCGCGTCTTCGTGCTGCCGTCGACCAGCTCGGTGAACGCCGGGACGAGCCCGGGAGTGAAGAAGCGGTATTTCAAGAAACTGGCTGCCTTGCTGCATAGTCTGAAGAACTAGCCGGCGCAGGCCGTTTTGGGGCGCATCGGAGGCGAAAGCGGAATGGGGGCCACGCAACAGACGACGCGTCAACTCGTGCTCGAAGAGCGTGCGGGCGCCGTTCTAACGCTGCGCCTGAACCGGCCTGAAAAGCTGAACGCGCTGAACCCGGAGCTGGGGCGCGCGTTGGTGCAATCGCTCTTGCGCGCCGGCGAGGACAAGTCGGTGCGGGCGGTTGTCGTCACCGGCGCGGGGCGAGGGTTTTGCGCGGGCGGCGATATCGATTACATTCGGGACTGCCGGACAAGGCACTCCGTACACGATTTCCAGATTCTGTTGGGCGTCGGCAAGGAAATCTGCCTGGCGATTGCCTCGATGCCGAAGCTGGTGATCGCGGCGGTGAACGGGCCAGCCGCGGGCGGCGGCATGAGCCTGGCGCTGGCGTGCGACCTGCGGATCGCTTCGGACCAGGCGATGTTCAAGCAAGCGTTCGCGCAACTGGGGCTTTATCCGGACCTTGGCGCTACGTTTTTCCTGCCGCGATTGGTGGGGTTGTCGAGAGCGTCGGAGTTTTTCTATACGTCCGAGCGGCTGACGGCAGCGGAGGCCTGCCGGATCGGAATCGTCTACCGGGTGCATCCGGCCGAAAAGTTCGCGGACGAGACGCGAAAACTGGCCGAGCAGATGGCTGCCGGGCCGCCGCTTGCGTACCGGGACGTGAAGCGCACAATGATCAGCGACGCGCGCGCGCAGCTGGAGGCGACGATCGACGAAGAGAATCGCCTTCAGATTCACTGCTTTTTGTCCGAGGATTGCGCCGAGGGCCTCGCGGCGTTCAAGGAAAAGCGGCCCCCGAATTTTCGCGGACACTGAAGCCGCCGCGAATTCCCACACATCCAACATACTGAGGAGAGAGGAATGGCTACTACAACGGCCCGGACGAGACGGCGAACGCCAAAGGCCGGGAAAAAAGTTTTGTTCATGCAGAAGCCGAACTGCACGACTTGCCGCAAGGCAAAGAAATTCATGCAGCGGCGCGGGTTTCAGCTGTATTTCCGGGACCTGGCGAAAGAGCGCTTGAGCTCGGCGGAGCTCGAGAAGCTGATCGGCAGGCGCGACTATACGCAATTCCTGAACACGCGCAATGAGCTCTACCGCAAGGAAAACATGAAAGAAGAACCTCCGACTCGCAAGGAAGCCATCCGGCTGATGGCGAGAGAGCCGAACTTGATCCGGCGGCCGGTAATCGTGGCCGGCGGGCGCGTGGTGGTGGGCTTCGATGAAGACGGCATCGCGCGGCTCTAAGCGGACGAAAGATGCTGCGGATGTCCCGAAGAGAGGGGCAGAAAACGCGGCGGCGCGAATCCAGATCGAGCAGGGCGACCTGACGGAAACGGATGCCGACGCGATCGTGAACGCCGCGAACAACGATCTGCAGCTTGGCGGCGGCGTCGCGGGGGCGATTCGGCGCAAGGGCGGCCCCAGGATTCAGGCCGAATGCAACGAGATCGGCGCGATTCCGGTGGGCGGCGCGGCAATCACGTCAGGCGGTGAACTCAAGGCGCGGTATGTGATCCACGCGGCGAGCATGGAGCTGGGCGGCCGCACGTCGGCGCATGCGCTGAAAAGCTCGACCGCGCATTCCCTGCGGATCGCCGCTAAGCACGGGCTGAAGAGTATCGCGTTTCCCGCCGTTGGCACCGGTATCGCTGGATTTCCTTTGCGGGAATGCGCGGAGATCATGCTGCGCGAGGCGGCCAAGCACCTCGAGGGAAGCACATCACTCGAACGAATTCAGTTTGTGCTGTTCGACAAAGAGGCGCTGAAAATCTTCCAGGAAGTATTCCGCGAATTGCAGGCCGGCGACTTCGATTCAAAACCGAACTGAAGCATCTCCGCCCGTCAAGTCAAACTCAACCTTATCTAGTTGCTGGGATCGCGGCGCTTGAGCGTCGGCTCGTCGCTTCCGGACTTTTCGCTCTGCGCCGGCGCGGTGGGAGTCTGTGAGGGGGTGCCGCTGGCGGAGGGAGTAGCTGCGACGGTTGTGTTGTCGCCGGCGTAGGGCTTCTTCATGTAGTAGACGGCCTGTTCCTGGGCTCCGGCGGTGTCGTCATTGGTGTGCTGCGCGAGACTGTATTCATTCACCGCGCGCTCGCGCTGCCCCAGCACATCGTAGATTTTGCCGATGTAGATATGGCTCCAGACTTCCGTCCACTTGGGGTCGAGGTCGCCGCCCAGCGCCGCGCGGAACGCGTTCGCGGCAGCCTGGTAGTTCTTCTGATAGAACATCGCCTCGCCCTCCCGGAAATGCGCCAGCGAGTTGGTGGGCTGGAGGTCGAGAGCGCGCTGATACTCCTGGATCGCCTCGTAGTACTTGCCGATCTGCGCGAGGGCTTCGCCGCGAGCGATCGTGGAGCGGACGCGCAGGCGCGGGCTGGATTTCAGGAGATTGTTGTTGGGATCGATGATGATCCCGTTGGGCTTCGGGCGCCCGAACGTGTCGATCTCGAATTCGGTGCTCGTGCCCGTCACCAAGATCTTCTTGTAGACGGGATTCCCCTCGGTATCGACCTTCATTTCCACCGGCATGCGAAACGTATCGAGGTCCTGGCGAATCTTGCCGATCACCTGAAAGCCTTTGGGCGTGCGATAGACGATGTAATCGAGATTGAATTCCGGAACGCCAGTGGAATCGAGCCACTGCGAAAAGAACGAAAGCAGATTCACGGGCGGCTCGCCCTTCTTGGTCGGCGGGGCCTTGGTGGCGGCCATCCTGCGAAACTCCTCGATGGTGGCCGTCTTACCGGCGTGGGCCTTATAGAAATCGTGGAGCAGGGCGGTGAAGCCGTCGTCGCCCAGCTCGGCGCGCAGCATGTGAAAAACCATCGCGCCTTTGTCGTAGACGATCGAACGATACTGGTCGGAATATCGCGGGAGATGGCCGACTTGCGAGATCGGGCTCACGTCTTCGTACATCAGCGCGCCGACGGCGAAATCCTCGAGAGCGCGATTGAGGCCGGCGACACCCTCGGACTGCTCCGCATAGAGCGCCTCGGAGTAGCGCGAGAGTCCATCCGTGATCCAGACGTCGGACGATGTTGCAGGAAGCACCTGCACACCCCACCACTGCCCGGCGGCGAGCTGTGAGAGCATGCGATTGTTGGCATGAGACGTCCACTGGCGGGCGCTGAGCAAGAGCAATCCGGGCGCGGAGTATCCGGCCAATGATCCGTCGGGCATTTGGGCGACGGTGAGGCTCGGCTGCGTGGCGAATGCGCCGAAGGTGTCGGAAAAATAGCTCATGATCTGCGCAAGGGAATTTCCGTACGACGAGGCCGTCGAAGCTTGCGCCGGAGGCGTGTAAATCGAGAACTGGTAGCCCTGGGTGGAGATGGGAGAAAGCTGCAACGCGCCGGCGACGAAAGAACCGACCGGCGCGGCCTGGTCGCAATGGAAGACGTACTCCGATTGAGCCTCTCCCTTTCCGAGGCCGGGCATCGAAGTGGGCTGGTCGGCTTTCCCGGTGCCGACGACGACGAACGTGTCCGGTACGATCACCCGAAATGTCGCAGTGTAGCGATTTGCAGGATAGTTGGTGAGAGGGAACCAGCGAGCCGGCAGCAGGAGGTACGCCGAAGTTTTGTCAACGGACGCGAAGCGCACGCCGGGAGTAGGGCTGTCGTCCTCGCTCGAAACGGGACCTGCGTAGTCGAAGACGAGGTCGACCTGCTTGCCGGGAGTTGCGGTGCCGGGCAATGCGACGCTCAGGAGAAGCGGAGAATCGTTGTCGCGATCGAAGCTCAGTTCCTGGCCGTCGGCCGTCTTGACGGAGTTCACGCGCAGATCGGGGTGAAGCTCGACGAGCAGCGTTCTCGAGACTTGCGTCGCAACGAACTTCACCTTCACCAGAGCTGAGATCGTCTGGTCTTCGGGATGGAGCATGACTTCGACGTCGTAGTTGGTGGCGCGAAACGGAAAGGCGTGCGGAGCCTGCGCCGGTGCAGCGCTCGCGGCGCAAAGCAAAAGCCCGATGGCAATCAGCAATCGATCGATTTTGAACAAGAAAAGCACCTACCGAAAAGGCGGTAACCGTGCGCCTTCCTTAAGATACCAGATAACCCTTTGCAGTTGCCCGGCGTGAGGACTCTAGAGCATCCGCGCGAAAACCTCGGCGGCCCGCTCGATTGCGCCGCCCGAGCCGAGTTTTGCGCGAACCTCGGCCAGGCCTGATTTCATTGCGTCGCGGCCATCCGGCGACTCGAGCAGGTAGCGGACTTCGGCGGCGACGGCGGCAGACGTGAAATCATCCTGGATCAGTTCGGGGACGACGCGGCGCCCGGCGACAAGATTGGCCATGCTGATAAAAGGCGTGCGAATCATGCGGCGCAGGATCGCGGCGGTGGTGCGGGCGACGCGGTAAATGACGACCATGGGCGCGCCGAGGAGAGCCGCTTCGATCGTCGCGGTGCCGCTGGCGACGATGGCGCAGTCGGCGGCGGCGAGGGCGTCGTATGTGGCGCCTTCGATGCGTCGGATGCTGACGCCGGGGCGGGTGCCGTACTCGGCGAAGATTTCGGCCGGCAGGTTGGGCGCGGCGGCGTGGACGAATTGGAGGCTGCCCGCGGGCGTGATTTCGCGAGCGAGAATCTCGCAGGCGTCGAGAATGCCGGGAAAATGCTGTGCGATTTCGCTGCGCCGGCTGCCGGGAAGGAGCGTGACGATCAGCTTCTCCGGGTCGAGGCCGTGGCGCTCGGCAAATTCCGTGCGGGACATGGATGCGTGCACCACGTCCACGAGGGGATGGCCGACGAAATCGACAGGCACGCCCGCATCGCGATAGATGTTTTCTTCGAAGGGGAAGATCACTACGATGCGGTTCACGAGGCGCTTGACGACGCGCACGCGTCCGGCGCGCCACGCCCAAACCTGGGGGCCGATGAAGTATCCGACCGGGATGCCGTGCTTTTTGAGGCGGCGCGCGACGCCGAGGTGCGTTCCCGGGGAATCGACGAGGATCGCGAGCGAGGCCTTGCGGCGGGCGGCTTCACGCGCGAGCCGATTTTGCACGCTGATGACCGTGGGGATTTTGTGGACGACTTCGGTGATGCCGACGACGGCGACCTCATGATAATCGGCGACCAGTTCGACACCTGCCGCAGCCATGCGCGGGCCGCCCATGCCGAAGAACTCTGCTCCTGTTCGCTCGCGCAGAGCGGTGGCGAGGCGGGCGGCGTACATGTCGCTCGAGGCTTCGCCGGCGGAGATCAGGATTTTCGGAGGCGTCATGCGTGGCGCGCCCGGTCAGTCATCGGCGGGCAAAGGCTCGGAGAAGCCGGCTGCTGCGCTTGGAAGCGACGCCGCGATCTCCTGTTCTTTGTACTGGAGCTGGTAGAGGCGGTAGTAGATTCCGCGCAGCGCAAGCAACTCCTGGTGCGAGCCCTGTTCGCGCAAACGACCCTTGTGGAAGACGAGAATGCGGTTCGCGTGCTGGATGGTGCTGAGCCGGTGCGCGATGACGATGGCGGTGCGATTCCGTAGCAGCCGGCCGAGCGCCTCGCGGATCAACAGTTCAGTCTTCGTGTCGACGCTGGAGGTGGCTTCGTCGAGGATCAGCAACGCGGGATCGTGCGCGAGGGCGCGCGCGAAGCTGACAAGCTGGCGCTGGCCGACGCTGAGGGTTGAGCCGCGCTCGGTGACGGGCGTCTCGATGCCGAGCGGCTGCGAATCGAGGAACGGGCCAAGGCCGACTTCGCGGAGCGAGCGCTCGACCTGCGCGCGATCGATCAATTCGGTGCCGAGCTTCACGTTGGATTCGAGAGTGCCCGTGAAGAGGAATGGGTCCTGGAGGACGATGCCGAAAAGCCGCCGCAGATCCTGCAAATTCATTTCGCGGATATCGACGCCGTCGATCAGGATTTGGCCGCGCTGGATGTCGTAGAAGCGCAGCAGAAGCTGAATGATGGTGGTCTTGCCGGCGCCGGTGTGGCCGACGATCGCGAGAGTCTGGCCCGGCTGGGCGTGGAAAGAGACGTCGCGCAGCACCCAGTCTTCGTCCTTCGGGTTTGTGCCGCCGCGATATGCGAACCAGACATTGCGAAACTCGATTTCGCCGCGCACGCGGGGCAGGGAACGCGTCTCCGACGCCGAGACGATCGCGACCGGCTCATCCAGCAACTGGAAGATGCGCTCGGAAGCGGCCATGGCCGCCTGGAGAATGTTGAATTTGTCGCTCAGGTCTTGAATCGGCCGGAAGAAGCGTTGCGCGTACTGCACGAACGAGACCAGCACCCCGATGGCGAGGGCGCCACCAATTACGCGCCCGCCGCCGACAAAATAGACGAGCGCGATGCCACCCATGCTGAGCAGTTCGACGCCGGGGTAGAAGTAAGAAAAGGCATCGATCGCGTCCTTGTACGCCTCCATGTGGAGGCGATTGAGGTCGGCGAATTGCTCCCGGGATTTGCGTTCGCGATTGAAGAGTTGCACGACCGACATGCCGCTGATGTGCTCCTGCAGGAAGCCGTTGATGCGGGCGATGGCGGTGCGAATGCGGCGATTGGCGTCGCGGACGTGATTGCGGAAGAAATACGTGAGCAAGATCATCAAGGGAAGCGGAGAAAGCGCGGCCAGCCCCAACCAGAAATTCCAGCAAAGCAGGAGAACTGCAAAGCCGATCAGCACCACGAAGTCGTTGAGCATCGCCACGACGCCTGTGGCGAACAGGTCATTCAGCGCGTCCACATCCGTCGTGCAGCGCGTGACCAGACGGCCTACAGGCGTGCGGTCGAAGAAACTCATGGGCAGGCGCTGGAGGTGTTCGAAGATTTCCTTACGCAGGTCGTACATCGTTTCCTGCCCGACCCACTGCATGATCCGAACCTGGACATACTGGATGCCGAAGCCCAGAAACAAGGCGGTGGCGTAGGCGACGACCGACCAAATAAGCCCTCGGACTGCATTCGACATCGGAATCGAATGGGCTAGCGCCGGCACGATGTACCAGTCGATCGCCACGTGGAACAGGTAAGGGCCCGCGCCCTCCATCACGAAATAGGCAAGGCTCATCGAGACGGCCAGCAACACGTGCCAGCGGTACGGGCGCAGGTATTTCATCACGCGCTGCGTCAGGCGCGTGTCATAAATCCTGCCGAGCTTCTCTTCTTCGCGGAAGTCGCTCATTCGCGTTCGAGCTCTTCTTCGAGCAGCTGTTTTTGGTGGAGGTCGGCATACTCGCCGCCTTGAGCCAGCAGCTCTTCATGCGTGCCGCGCTCGATGATTCTGCCGGCGTGCAGGACAACGATCTGGTCGGCGTCTTTGACGGTAGAGACGCGATGCGAGATGAGAATCGTAGTGGATTCGCGCATCACGCCGCGCAAGCCGTGGAGGATGCGCTCCTCCGTATCCGTATCGACGCTCGAGAGCGAGTCGTCGAGAATCAGGATTCTGGGCCGTCGCATGACGGCGCGCGCGAGAGCTGTGCGCTGCTTTTGGCCGCCTGATAGCGTGATACCGCGCTCGCCGACCATCGTCTCATAGCCGTGCGGGAACCCCTCGATTTCGCCGGAAACGCAGGCGATCGACGCGCATTCGCGGATATCTTCCTCGCGGCCATCGGGCACACCGAAGGCGATGTTCTCGCGCAGGGTTTCGCTGAAAAGGAAAGTGTCCTGGGGGACGTAGCCGATCGAGCGGCGAAGCGTCTCGAGCGGGAAATCCCGGATCGAGCGGCCATCGACAAAGAGTGTATCCGGCGGCGCTTCCCACAATCGCGCGACGAGAGCCGCGATCGTCGATTTGCCGCTGCCGGTGGGGCCGACGATGGCGAGCGTCGAGCCGTCCGGGATGTGCAGGCTGATGTCCTCGAGCACCGGCTTGCCGGGCGCGGTGGGATAAGCAAAGGTCAAGTGGCGAAACTCGATGTCGCCGCGAATCTCGGCAGGGGACGCTACCGCGGCGGTCGCAGACGCCGCCGGACGCCGGCCGTTTCCGGCGACGGAAACCGCCGCGTCCTGAATACTGGGTACCGCGCGCAGAATATAAAGCAGCCGGCCCATCGAAGCGGCGCCCCGCTGGAAGATATTGGTTACCCACCCGAGCGCGATGATCGGGAACGTAAGCTGGATCAGGAAGCCGTAGAAGGACATCAGCGTTCCCAAATCCATGTGCCGCCCGATCAGCTTCGCACCGCCCGCGCCGAGCAGAATCACGACCGTCAGGCCAAGCAGCGCCGTAAGGCCGGGGAAAAAGAGGCTCCACGACGTGAGGAGCTGCATGTTGCGGTCGACATAGTCCCGATTCGCGCGATCGAAGGATTCGATTTCGGATTGTTCCTGGGCATAGGCGCGCACCACGCGAACGCCCGTCAGATTCTCCTGCGCGCGAGTGGAAAGCATTCCGAGCAGCGCCTGGATCTTTTCCGACAGCCGATGGACGATTCGTCCGAAATAGTAGACGGACACGACGATAATCGGCACCGGGATCAGCACCCACAGCGTGAGATTCGCCGACAGCCGGACCATGTAATAGAGGGCCAGAACGCTGGTGGCGATCGTGTTCGCCGTGTACATGATCCCCGGCCCGAGCACCATGCGCACGGCATTGAGGTCGTTGGTCGCACGCGACATCAAATCGCCCGTGCGGTTCCGGACGTAAAACTCGGGCTCCAGATGCACCATTCGCTCGAGCAGGTCGTTGCGGATGTCGTACTCGATCTCGCGGGAAACTCCGATTAGAATCCAGCGCGACCAGAAGGAGAAAATCCCTTTGAACACCATCACTACGACTATCGTGGTGCAGTAGAGCCCGATGGCGTGGATGCTTTTCGGCGAGTAGAAGGAGAGGATGGGACGCAGCGCCTCGCGCGCCACGCCGTGCAGGGACGCAAGCGGGGTGGCCAGCCCCGTGAGGCAGTCCACAATGACGCCTTGGACCAGCTGCGGCACGGCGCCGGCAATGGCCATGAGGGCCAGCATCAACAGGCCTAGCGACGTCATTCCCTTGTAACGGGAGACGTACGGCAGTAAGGTCTTGAGATGCTCCCAGCCCGAAGGCCGCTTTTCCGGGCGCGCAGCTTGACCGGCAACGGGTTGTGCGATGGCGCTCAAGGTTGTGTAATTAGACGTATCCGCAGATACTGGGATTCCGGCTTCACTAATAAATTATGGCCGCACCGGCGCTCGGTTCGCCCGCCGCGAATACGACCGCTGCACCCCACCAGAGCCGCAGCATAATACTACCGAGCGGCCAGAATTTCCTCGATGCGCGCCTCGAAGTTTTCCTCGCCCTCGGACCATAGCCGGATGCGATCCACCGGAACTTTTTTCTCGATCTGGCGAATCCAGTCGAGAAGTCTGCGAATGTTCTTGCGCGTCTCGTCATGATAGCGCTCGAGATTCTCGGGCCAGGCCATGGCTTCGAGGAAGCGCGCCTCCTCGGGGCTCTGCGCCGAGGCGCGGGAGCCGCGCTGGAATCCGAGAAGTCCCGCGTGGCCTGTGAAGAGGTGTTCGAACCCCAGATTGACCTGGACGTGCCCGTTCTCGCGCCAGAACTCGTCGTCGTAATCCTGGCCGTAGCAGGAGATTTCGAGCGGCTGAGGCTCTACTTTCCACTTCCCGGAAGCGGCGTCGAAAACGGCGAGGTCCCAGTAGCAGCTGACGTCGTATGCGCAATCGCTATTCGCGTGCTCTTGCGCGATCTCGAGAATTCCGGCTGCGTCCAGCGCCACTTGGCGCAGGTCTTGTTCGAGAATCGGGATCTCGGAGGAACTGACGGCGTGAATCACAAGCTGGGTGAATCCGGGCATCTTCTCGGAGAAGGGGACCGTCGCCAGGAAAGCGCCGAATCGCTCCAGGAGCAACTCTTGCGGCTGGTCGGCGTACCAGAAGCGGAGATACGACTGATTCGACATGGCTAGCATTATAGCGGAAGGCCGCTGAGGCAGAAATTCAGGCCGGGTATCGAAGCGCGGGCTGAAGTTATCTCTTCTTTTCGGGCTTGCTTTCGTCGTCTTCGGCCGAGAAGCCGCTGGAAATTCCGAGCAAGCGCTCTTTGAGCGTGTCGCCCATTCCTGCGAGGACTTCGCCGCAGACTTCGCGCAGCCGCTTTTCGGCCGCCTTGGAAAGCGTGTCCATCACGGCTTGCGAACTCTGTCCCAGCGTGGTGGCTGAAGCGAGCAGCCAGGAGTTGGAGGCGTTCTCCAGTCGAGATTTGTAGGCCTCGATCGATTCGTCGGCGGACTTCTTGATCCGCTCCATCCATTCGGCCTGCTCGGCCTGGCGCTTGGCCTCGAACGACTCGATCAGCGACATGAGCTGAATCTGGAGGTTGTCGCGGGCCTGCTCGATGCCGACCTGCATTTTTTCGTCGAGGCCCTTCTGGAAGTTGGCCAGCGCGCCTTCGCGGTCGTACTCCATGTCGGAGCGATTCTTTTCGATCGCCTGGCGGGATGAATCTTCGAAGCGGCGGAACGACTCGCCGATGAGCTGCTGGATGCGATTGCTGAAGCCGGCTGTCGTGATGTCGGCCGCTTCGCTCATCTTCGCGCGCTCGCGATCGACGACTTCTTTCGCAATGTCCTCGATCTGCGCCTGGCTGTGATCGACGTAGGTGCGGCGGTAGTGATCGAGTTCGGAGGCCGCGAGGCTGGAGATTTCGGCGGCGCGGTCGCGGAGAGTCGAAGTGGACTGCTCGACGCCCCGTTCGAGGGCCGACTGCATGGTCGTTTGCGCCTTCTTCGTGTACCAGTCGGACGCCTTCGAAAGCGCCTCGTACGTGGTGTGCTGCGCCTCGGAGGTCCTTTGCTCGAGTTCCTCTTCCATTTTGGAGAGGGTGTCGCGGCAGGATTCCTCGAATTGGGCAGGGAACTTTGCCGTCTCCTGTTTCACGCGATCGAGCGATTCGAGAATGGCCTGCTCGGAAACGCGCCGGATCTGGTCGCGCACGACAGATTGCACTTGAGCGGCCTGCGTCGAGGCCTGTTCCACCTGCTCGCGGATATGACGGTCGAATTGAGCGGCCTGTTCGCCGAGAGCCGCCTGCGTCTGCGCCTGAATGACCGCCGCGTGCTCGCCGATCTTGGCGTGCGCCTGGGCTTCCATCTGCGCGGCCTGTTCGAACGCGCGCCGGCCTTGTTCGCGAAGTTTGCTCTCGATTTGCGAGGCTTCTTCACCGGCATTCGCCAGGGCGGACAGCGCTTCATGGGCCTCGGCGATCTTGGGCGCCAGTTTCTGATCGAGCTGTCCCGAGACTTGTTCGATCACGCTCTGAGCGGCGTTCTGGAGAGCCGGCTCCATTTGCCGTGTACGCTCGGCGACCAGCTCGTCAGCATGGCGCGCAATTTCATCGGCGCGCGTGGAGGCGATTTCGTCCAGGCGCCTGCGGGTCTGATCGAGTGTGGCCTGCGCGCCCGTCACCATTTCGTCGAGCGACTCGCGGAGACTGGAAGCTCGAGCGTTGGCCTCTTCGGTCGACCGGTCGAGCGCTGCGCGGGAGGCCGCGCTCAATTTGGCGTCCAGCGTCAGAGAGGCGTCAGTCACCACGGATTCAAACGCCTCGCTCAAAGTCTGTTTCGCCGCGTTCACGTCGGCTTGCGTCTGCTCGAGGGTGCGGGTGTGAATGGAGCTCGCGGCTTCCTCGAGGTTGTGCTTCCACTGGTCGAGTTGCTGCTGGGCCGCCTCGGGATTCGCCAGAATCTGAAGCGAGGGCGAGTTGGCTTCGCGGTCCGCCACGATCCGCGCTACTGCTTCTTCCACGGTTTGCTTGAGATTTTGCGTTGCGGCCTGGGCGGCGGCTTGCTCGGCGGCGTCAGCTGCGGCGTGGCTCACGGCCTGCTGGACTGCCTGGCGGATCTTCTCATCGAGCTGCGCCGCGTTGGTTTCGGTCGCGCGTCGCGCTTCGTCGACGATCTTCGCGGTCTGCTCGGCCGCCTGCTGCACGACCTTGCGGACGCTGGACTCGGAGACGCGCTCCATCGAGACCTTGATGGCTCGCTCGACAGCGTCATGAAGCTGCGCGTCGAGCTGCTGGCGGACGACGGTCATTTCTTCATTGATGGCCGTCTGCGCGTCCCGGCGAAGCGACTTGTCGAGGCTTTCTTTGACGTCCGAGGCGATCTTCGCCATCTGGCGCGCAAGGGTCGCCTGCGATTCGGGCGAAGGCGCCGCCGGCTCGGGCATCACGTGGATTTTGCCCTCGCTATGAGGAGCCGGAGCCGCGGGTGTTGCCGGTGGCGCGGCGGTTGTCGAACTCGAAGGAGCAGCGGGATGCACGCTGGACTCCGGCGCATGCTCGTAGACGCTGGCCGGGGCCGCGGGCTGCTTGGATTCGACCGGGGTGGGCCTTAACTCGGGCGCTGACGCTTTCTCGGAAGCCGCGGCCGCAACAGGCTCTTCGCCGGGGACGGGGAACCAGTCGTCGGGTGGAAACGCGATGCCCCAAACGTTTCCGGCGATCTCGAACTCGACGCCGATCTGAAACAGCTCCCGGACAGCCCGCGGGCGCTGCACCCAAATCACCCGGCCAACGAGCGTGCGGTGCGGCGCGCCGGCTTCGGGGCGCGGAATATCGAGCGTTACCATCGAATTCTTGGGGACGTAGTGCTTCGACTGATACTTGCAGCCATGGCAGTTGACCATGACGGTTGTAGTGCGCTCTTTGAACGGCTGGCCGAGCGCGTCGACACCCGTGACCGTGATCGGCACGGCCTGGACGATGCGCGTGCTTCGGCGCTTCTGCGCGCCGGGATCTTGAGATGGCAGGGACTCGACCACACCGGCCTCCAACTTTGATATTCAAGGTTAGCATTGCGGCTTGGCCGGGTCGACCGACCTGCGGTATGCGTGCGAAAAGGTTACTTCGCGGCCGGTTCAACACGGAACAGAAAGGCCCTGTTTGCTACAGCGAATCCTGTAGCGCTCTAAATGATTTCGCGGATTTTGGCCCCCACGGGGTGGAATGGAGTCTCCCGCCCGCCGTAACTTCCATCCATGTCTTGGAAACAGCAACGCACTACTGAGGCGCAATGCGCAAATGGATTGTCGTCGCGGCGGTCGGCGCGGTGGTGGTTTTTGTGACCGCATACGTTGTGACTCTGCACGTGATGGCGCCGAAGCTGCGCGCGATGGCTCGTCAGGAAGTGGAAGAGCGGCTGCAGGAGCATTTCAAGAGCTCCGTGCACTTTGACGATTTCGATGTGACGTTTTACCCGCGCATCCACGTGGTCGTATACGGGTTGGTTCTGAGGCATCAGGGGCGCACCGACATTCCGCCGCTGATTGCAGTGCGCAAGCTGTCGTTCTACACGACGCTGACTGGACTGCTGCGAGACCGCCCGGAAATCGGAAAGGTGGAACTCGAGGGCCTGCAAATTCACACGCCCCCGCGAACGCGGGGAGGTCCGCCGCTGATTCATGGTACCGACCAGAATCTTGCGGAGAAGTATCCGATCTTGATCCACGAAATCGTCGCCGACAACGCCCTGATCGTGCTGTTGCGCAAAGATTCGGACAAGCCGCCCAGTCAGTTCGAGATTCATCAGCTGGTGTTGAATGAATTCGGTTTCGACCGGCCGGCGGCGTTCCACGCGCTGCTGACGAATCCGAAGCCGCGAGGATACATCCACTGCGACGGCCAATTCGGTCCCTGGCGAGCGGACGAACCCAGCGAGACGCCCGTGAGCGCGGACTACACGTTCTTCGACGCGGACCTCGGAACGATCAAAGGGCTGCGCGGCATTTTGTCTTCGAAGGGCAAGTTCGGCGGCCCGCTCGATTATCTGAACGTGGAGGGGACAACCGACACGCCAGATTTCGGCCTGCGTACTTCCGGGCATCCGATGGCGTTACACACGGATTTTACGGCGATCGTTGACGGGACGAACGGCGACACGGTACTCACGAATGTCACCGCTCAGTTTCTGCACACAACGCTCGTGACCCACGGCGAAGTGGTCGACGTGTACCCGAAAGTCAAAGGCCGCACGATCGCGCTCGATGCACACGCCAGTAATGCCCGGATCGAGGATCTGCTGGACCTTGCCGTAAAGTCCAATCGCCCGGTGATGACCGGCTCGGCCGAACTGCGAACCAAGATTCTGATTCCGGAGCGTGACGAGGACCTCGTGGATCGCCTGCAACTCGACGGGCAATTCGGGCTGGGTAAGGTTCACTTCACGAGCTCCAGCGTGCAAGGAAAGATCGACTCGCTCAGCCGGCGAGGGCAAGGGAGACCGAAAGACGAGGACATCTCCGACGAGACGTCGAATCTAACCGGCACATTCAAGATGAATGACGGCGCGATCCATTTTTCGGATCTGAGCTTCGGCGTCGAAGGAGCTTTGATCGATCTCGCGGGCTCGTACAACCTGGACGGCGGGCAGCTCGATTTTCGCGGGAAGCTGCGACTGGACGCGAAGCTATCGCAGACGATGACGGGGTGGAAATCGGTGGTGCTGAAACCGTTCGATCATTTTTTCGAGGGCAAGGACGGCGGCGCCGAAATACCCATCAAGATCACGGGCACACGCGAGCATCCGTCTTTTGGACCGGATTTTCACGACAAGGCAAATACGAAATAGGAGCACCGCTACTACAGATCGCGGCGCCCCTCCATGGCCTTGAGCATGGTGACTTCGTCGGCGTATTCGAGATCTGAGCCGACGGGTATTCCCATGGCGATGCGCGTGACGCGAACGCCGAGCGGCTTGATCAATTTCGAGAGGTAGACGGCCGTTGCCTCGCCTTCGGCAGTCGGATTGGTC
>DATJRU010000013.1:0-7636 GCA_035504455.1 Vulcanimicrobiaceae bacterium | reverse complement strand
GCTCTACGAAATGTTCACCGGCAAGCGCCGCGTCGAAACGCAAACGAACCCGAGCGATCTCGTAAAAGACATCGATCCCACCGTCGAGCGCGTCATCCTGCGCTGCCTCGAAGACGATCCCAAGCGGCGCCCACCCTCGGCGTTGTCGGTGGCGATGGCGCTCCCCGGCGGCGACCCGATCGCCGCGGCGCTCGCGGCCGGCGAAACGCCCTCGCCGGAAATGGTTGCCGCTTCGAGCGAAAAGGAAGGTTTCGACGCGCGCACCGCCATCCTGTGCTTCGCTGGAATTATCGTCACGATGGCTGCGGCTTTCATTCTTCTGCCCCTGCTGCGCGGCGGTGCGCCTCTGCTCCGCAAGATCCCGATGGATGCGCCGCCCGAGGTACTCGCCTTTCGCGCGCAGGAAATGCTCAAGCAATTCGGCTACGCGGAGAAACCGCAAAGCGCCGCCTACGGCTTCGATTGCTGCGACGCCGCCGATTTGCGTTTTGTCGAGCACTTTGACGCCAAGCAGCGGGATGAGCTTCTAGCTAGCGGCCAGCCGCCCGTGGCGGGCTTCTGGTATCGCCAAGCGGCCGGCCCGCTCGTCACAACCGAAGTCGGCTCCGCCGAGGAAGTGGGCTACGACTCCCCGGCGAACTCCGAGCCCGGAATGATTCGCATGACGATGGATACGACCGGCAGGCTGCTCAGCCTCGAAGCGATGCCCGCTCAAACCAGTCCCGATGCGAAGAGCGCGGCGCCATTCGACTGGACGCTGCTTTTCAAGGCGGCGGGCCTCGACTTCCCTCGCTTCACCGCAACCGCGTCTTCGATCACGCCGCCGATGGCCTTCGATTCGCGCATGGCCTGGCTGGGAACCTACGGCGACGGCCGCCCCGAGCAGATTCGCGTGCAGGCTGCCGCCTGGGAGGGGCGTCCCGTGTATTTCGATGTTTCGGGGACGTGGAACACGCCCAACGAATCGACCGACTATCGTCCTCGCGTTGTGAATCTCGTGTTTGCTTTTCTCTTCATCTTCCTTCTTCTAGGGTCCGCGCTTCTGGCCCGGCACAATTTGCGCGCCGGGCGCGGCGACCGCAAGGGCGCGGCGACGATCGCGGCGGTGTTGTTCCTCAGCGGCATTCTTTCCTGGGCGCTGGCGGCGACGCACGTGGCGACTCTCGACGAGTTCGGCGTCCTCGTGGGCGGGCTCAGCGTGACCGGATTCATCGCCGGAGCGGTCTGGCTTGCCTACATCGCGATTGAGCCCTACGCGCGGCGCAACTGGCCCGATTCGCTGATCTCGTGGAATCGCCTTCTCGTCGGCCGCGTTCGCGATCCGCTGGTCGCCTCGCACGCCCTCGCTGGCGTTTTGCTCTTTTTCGCCGCCATCGTTCTCACCAGCCTTGCGTCGATTCTCGTATCCGCGCCTCCGATCCCGCCGCCATCCCAAATGATGGCTGCGCTCGCGAGCACCACGGCCTTCGCGAGCAGCCTGATCGGCAATGTCCAGGGGACCCTCTTCGCCGGCACCGCCTTTCTCCTGCTCGTGGTTCTCCTGAGGCTGCTTCTGCGCATAATCTGGATCGCGGACTTCCTTTCGGCTCTGGTGTGCGTAGCCTTGGGTCTCACTGTGGACTTCACGAATCCCGTGCGTTTCGCCGTCACCGGCGCCGCCTTCGTGCTGGCGGGTTTCTCGATTTTGTGGGTGATCCGCCGCTTCGGCTTCCTCTCAATTTTCGCCTTTTGGTTCGCCAACAACATTTTTCTTCCCGCGCCGCCTCTGCGGCTGAACGCCTGGTACGGCGCACGAACCCTGATCAGCATGGGAATCATCGTCGCGCTTTCGGCTTGGGCGCTCTGGGTCGTGCTCTCGGCCCACAAGCCGTCCCAAATGGAATCCGCCACCTGACGGGGCAGCTCGAAGAGTCGCGGCGAACTTCAAATCGGAGCGGAGATGGGAGAGGCTGTCGAAAACCTGATCGCCTATTGGCGGTCGCTCAACGCAACGATCACTCGCGGGAACTCCGACGAGGATGTGAGAGCATTCGAGTCTCGTAACGGTGTAGCTTTCCCATCCGATTTCCGAGCCTATCTTCTCCGCGTGAACGGAGTGATTCAGGATTGCGATCCGAACGGATTCATTTTCTGGCGACTCGCCGAAATAAGAAGCGTTCGGCAGGAGTATGCGCGGCACTGGACGGCGCAACCCGATGTCGAAGATCCCGACAGACGTTTTGTGTTTGCTGACTGTTCCAAATGCTCGTGAATCCGTTCTTTGAGGAACTTATCGTCCGCGCGTATTTGATGACGGAGGTGATCGAGTTGACGGGCTCCAGGGCGCTGGCGATTTCGCTCAGCATCGGCGTGCAGACCTCCTATCACTCTACTATCGATGGTGGCCGGCCCTGGCCCTCGGACTTCAATTCTTGGTTTTCTCTCTCTATTTCGCGCGATGGCGACGCGCGCTTCCTCTCGTTATTGCTCACGGGTTCTTCGATTCGAGAGGCTTCATACATCTCCTCTGACAAAGCCGCGCCAATCCGCAGTATGCTTGACTGTAGGTACTCCGGGAGGAACGAACTTGGAAGCGAAAGTGTCGACCGCAATTGCCGCGAAGACCCGCACCGAATCCGACAGCATGGGCAAGATCGAAGTGCCCGTCGACCGCTACTGGGGCGCGCAGACGGCGCGCTCGCTGATTCATTTCGACATCGGCACGGACACCATGCCGCCCGAACTGATCCGCGCGTTCGGCATCCTGAAAAAAGCGGCGGCGCTCGTCAATCTCGATCTCGGCAAACTCTCGCCGGAAAAGGCAAAGCTGATCACGCAGGCGGCGGACGAAGTGATCGCCGGCAAGCTCAACGACCATTTCCCGCTGCACATCTGGCAGACCGGCAGTGGCACGCAAACCAACATGAACGCCAACGAAGTGATTTCGAATCGCGCCATCGAAATCGCGGGCGGCGTGAGGGGCAGCAAAAAGCCGATTCACCCCAACGACGACGTAAATATGTCGCAATCATCGAACGACACATTTCCCACGGCCATGCACGTCGCGGCGGCCACGCAAGTCGCCCAAAAGCTGATTCCCGCGGTCACCGCTTTGCGCGACGCGCTCGACGCCAAGGCGCGTGAATTCGCGAGCGTGGTGAAAATCGGCCGCACGCACCTGATGGACGCGACACCGCTCACCGTCGGCCAGGAAATGTCCGGGTGGGTGAGCCTGCTGACTCGCGATATCGACCGCCTCGGCGAAGCACTCTGGGGGCTCTACGACCTCGCGATCGGCGGCACGGCCGTCGGCACCGGCATCAACGCGCATCCGGAGTTTGCCGAGCGCGCCGCGAAGAAAATCGCCGAGCTCACCGGCCTCCCGTTCGAATCGCATCCGAATAAATTTGCCGCGCTTTCCGCGCACGACGAACTCGTCTTCGCGAGTGGCGCGCTAAAAACACTTGCCGCATCGCTGATGAAAATTGCGAATGACGTCCGCTGGCTCGCTTCCGGCCCACGCGCGGGCTTCGGCGAGCTGGTGCTGCCGGAAAACGAGCCGGGCTCGTCGATCATGCCGGGCAAGGTGAATCCCACGCAGTCCGAGGCGATGACGATGGTCGCCGTGCAGGTGATGGGCAATGACGCGGCGATCGGCTTCGCCGGCTCGCAGGGCAATTTCGAGCTCAACGTTTACAAGCCCGTGATTATTTTCAATTTCCTGAATTCCGTGCGGCTGCTGGCCGATACCTGCCGCTCATTCCGCGAGCACTGCGTCGACGGCATGGAAATCGACGCCGAGCGCATCGCGCATTTCGTGAACAGCTCGCTGATGCTCGTCACCGCCCTCGCGCCGAAAATCGGCTACGACAAGGCCGCCGAAATCGCCAAGAAAGCGCACCACGAAAAGCTAAGCCTGCGCGAAGCCGCCCTCAAGCTCGGCTACCTCACCGAAAAAGAGTTCGACGAAACCGTCCGCCCCGAGAAAATGACCCGCCCATGATAGGGCCGAAACGCGAAATTCGCTAAAGCCGGGCCGTAACATCTCCGTTTTCACCAAACAGCTGCTCGCGGAAAGCTACCGACACACCCCTGATTCAACGCGAAGGGCTTGCGTGTTTCACGATGGCACATTGCGTTTTCGCAACATTTTCGCGGAGCAATTCAGAATCTCTTTGACACATTTTTGAGCGTCCACTACAGTCGAAATCCCCTTCGAGTTTTCCTCTCGCAGTGATTTGCCGCCCCTTCCTATGGAGTGCCTATGCGCAGCTCTGCCGCGGCAGCCGATCCTTCGCACGACGCTTTGATTCAACGCACGATTCCCGGCGAGGGATACGCGATCGCCGTCCTCGTCGCGGACAACCTCGAGTTGAATCGCATCGAGCGCACCGTCACGCGCGGCGGACGCCCGATCGACCTGACGCGCAAGGAATTCGCGCTCCTCGAATTTCTCATGTGCAACGCAGGGCGCCCGCTCACGCGCATGCAGATCGTTGAAAACGTGTGGCACCTCTCGTTCGACACGATGACGAACATCGTCGACGTGTACATCAACTACGTGCGGAAAAAAGTCGACGCCGATTGGGATCGCAAGTTGATTCGCACGATTCGCGGCGTCGGATACCAACTAAGAGCAACCGACTGATCGATTCATCAATTCGGGCCAAACACACCAAAAACGCAGCAACGGAGGAGCCAGCGTGGCCACTGCACTTGTGATGAAGCGAATTGAGCCCGAACCATTGCGCGAGCAGGCGCCACCCGCCGAAAACGCGCCGAGCCACCTGCAGCGCGAGCAGATCCTGCTCGAACATCTCGCGCAGGTGCATCACATCGCGCGCCGCATCCACGATCGCCTGCCGCCGCAAGTGTTGCTCGAAGATCTGGTCCACGCCGGAATTCTGGGGCTCATGGACGCGGTGCACAAATACGATCCGAGCAAGAACGTCCTCCTGAAGCACTACGCCGAATTCCGGATTCGCGGGGCGATTCTCGACAGTCTACGCCAGGTCGATTGGAGCCCGCGCACGCTGCGCCGGCAGGCGAAACGCGTCGAGCGCGCGAAGTTCGCGTGCCGCGCGCGTCTCGGCCGCGACCCGAGTGAATCCGAGCTTGCCGAAGAGGTTGGCATCAGCCTGAAGCGGTTGCAGCGCATTCTCGGCGAGGTGCGCGGCCTCGACGTCGGCAGCCTCCATTCCGAAAACGCCGAGCCGAACGGCGAAGACGCGATCGATCCGCCTTCCGGCGCCGATGAAGACCCATTTCAGCAGGCGCTGCGTTCCGAAATGACGGGCCTGCTCGGTAAAGCTATCAGCGAGCTTGCGGCGCGCGAGCGCGACGTCCTCGCGCTCTACCATTTCGAAGAGCTCACCATGAAACAGGTCGGCGCGATCCTTGGCATTGGCGAATCGCGCGTCTCGCAGATTCATTCCGCCGCGCTGCTGCGCTTGCGCACGCGCCTGCGCCAGCTGATCGAAAAGGCTCCTGGAGTTTCGGCGGAGGCGGGTCCGGGGCCGGTATCCGCGCCGGAGCGCGGCGCCTGCGCGAGCCTCAAAAACACGGCCTAGCCGTTAATCGCTTCAGCAACACACGCACTCTGCGCTGCATCGGTTCGCGCAGGTGCGTTGTAACATCCGAACTGCGCCGCGCCTGCGGTCCAGCCCAGCGCGCGGGCGAAAGAGGTTCGGCGGTACGATGCGCTCAGCCTCGCGTCCCGATTCCACGAAGAAAATCAAACTGGAGGAAATGCCATGAAGCATTCGTTTCTTGCGCTTGTTGCCGCTCTCGCGTTGGCGTTCGCATTGGCTTTGCCGGCAGCGGCCCCCGCGGCGCCTGCCACACCCAAACCCCAGCCGAAGGCCGCGGCGCCCGCACCAGCACCCGAGCCACATCCTGAAATTCGCGCGGCGATCGACTCACTGCAGCACGCTCGCGAGCACCTGCAGCATGCCGAGCACGATTTCGGCGGCCATCGCGTTGACGCGATTGCGGCCATCGACAATGCCATCGGCCAGCTTCGCATCTGCCTGAAATACGACCGGTAACCTTAGCAGCCTGATTGATTCGGTGCGGCGTTCGCCTGGAAACGCGGCGGGCGCCGCACCGTATTCTCGCGTGAGCTTAGCGGTTCTGCGCGGAATCGGTGCCGGGCGGGGCCTCGGCGGGAGCCGGCGCCGGAGAATTCGCAGGCGGATTCGCCGTCGCCTTGATTTGGCGGACGATTCTCTCGGCGAGGGCCTTGCTGGTCGCGCAGTCCGGATCGGTTACGCGGCACTGCGCGATCGTCATGTTGCAGCCGCACGTGCACATCTGGGAGTTCAGTTGCTTCAGCACCGCCTTTTTCAGGCCGGGCGTCAGCCCCGACAGATCGACTCCGGGCAGCGAGGTGGCGCGCTCGACGTTCTTCAGGAAAATCTGGCCCGTATCGACGAAGGTTTCCACTGGCTTGTCCACGTGCAGTCCCAGCAGCGCGCGAATTTCGCCGTCGTACAACTCCGGCGGCTTCACTCCCATGTGCTTTTGCACCACGCGGCCGTCCTTGTCCAGTACGAATGTCGTCGGCAGCGCTTCGATATCGCCGTATTCCCGCGATAGCTTCTCGCTGCCCATCACGATCGGATAATTCATCTTCTTCGCGCGCGCAAAGGCGCGAACGTCCGGCGGTGGATCGTCGTCCATCGAGACGCCGATGATTTGCAGCGTGTCTTTGTATTTGTTCGCCAAATCGATCATCTCGGGAATTTCTTCGTTACAGGGCGGGCACCACGTCGCCCAGAAATTGATCAGGACGACTTTCCCGTGATACGCGGCGGTTGAGATGGGGTTGCCGTCGAGATCGTTCAGCAGAAAAGGCGGCGCGGCTGAGGGATCGCGGACCAGGCGAATCACTTTGTCGGGATCGCCGTCGGCCGAATCGTCGGACGAATCATCCGCCGAGCCCTTGGCGTCGGGCGTCGCCGGGGCGGTCGCCTGTTCTTTCACCGGCTGTGTTTTGGCCGCGGAGGCCGGCAACGGATTGGCGGCCTTAACATGACTCGCCCCAGCAGCGACAGGGACGGTTTCCGCGCGGCGCTCGCGCGTTGCGTCCAGGCCCACCAGCACCACGGCCAGCGCCACCAAGGAGACGATCACGGGCATCAGCGATTTCGGCATCTCTAGCCCACATTATGCGGCACAGAGGCCCGCATCCACAATCGCCGCGCGAGAGGCAACACAAAGACCATGCTAGAGCCACGCGTCTACAACGAACGCCGTGTAGGGGCGCTGCTTGCTGCGCCCCTTCGAAGCCGCGAACGCGCCTCGGCGGATCGGTCCAACACGCACCTCGCGAAAGAACATTAGAACGTCGTGTCGTTTCGGGACTCGTCCCGAGGCGTGCTTCCCGATTTGAGTTAAGAAGCCGGTTGATCCGGCCGCGCATGTGGAAAGCCTGTGCACAACCTGTTGAAAATACGAGGCCGCGGAACGATTGCCCTTCCGCCGCAATGGGCATCGCACGTGCATAACACACGGCGTGGGTCGCGTTCCAACGATCCGCCCGTCGCGTGAATGGGGAGGAAGGGGCCCAATTCACGGGATGGAACGGGTCGTTCCCACCTGCCTCTGAGAGGGAAGCTAGGATGGATGACCCCAGGTCCGGTCACGCCTAGGCCGG
>DATJRU010000012.1:0-8304 GCA_035504455.1 Vulcanimicrobiaceae bacterium | reverse complement strand
TGAGGAGACTCCTTCAGCAGCCGCTACAAATTGGACTGTGTTTGCCATTCACGTGTTACCGCGCGGGGGCAGCCTCCGCTTGCGGCGCGCGCGGCGAAAGCGCGCGGATGCGTTCGACCACGCCGGGAATAATTTCGATGGCGCGATCGATCTCCGCTGCAGTCGTAGGCCGCCCGAGACTGAACCGCAGGCTGGCGCGCGCATCGTCGCGCGAGAGCCCTGCGGCGGTCAGCACGTGCGACGGCTCGGTCGAGCCCGAAGAGCACGCCGCGCCCGTCGAGCATTCCACGCCCTGCAGATCGAGCGCGATCAGCAGCGCCTCGCCGGCCGCGCCCGGAAACGAGATGTTCGTCGTATTGGGCACGCGGCGCGTTCGGTCGCCATTCACGCGCGCGGCGGGAATGCGCTCGAGCAGCGCCGCTTCGAGCCGGTCGCGCAGCGGCGCGATGCGGGCAGCATCTTCTGCGAGCAACTGGCGCGCGAGTTCCGCCGCCTTGCCGATGGCGATGATGCCGGGAACATTTTCGGTGCCGGGCCGGCGGTCGCGTTCCGCATGGCCGCCAAAGGCGCGCGGCGCGATATTCATGCCGGTGCGCACGTAGAGCGCGCCAATGCCCTTCGGCCCGCAAAACTTGTGCGCCGAAATCGACATCAGATCGACGCCGAGGCGCTTCACGTCCAGCGGCACCTTGCCCGCGGACTGCACGGCGTCGCAATGGAAGCGCACGCCGGTTTCGGCGGCGATGCGCGCGATTTCCTCGATCGGCTGAATCGTGCCGAGTTCGTTATTCGCGTGCATCACCGTGATCAGCACGGTTTCGGGGCGGATCGCGCGGCGAATCTCCTCCGAATCGACCACACCCTGCGCGTCCGGGCCCCGGCGCACCGGCACCACGGTGATCTCGACGCCCTGGCGCGCGAGCTCTTCGCAGCTATGCAGGATCGCGTGATGCTCGATCGCGGTCGTGATGATGTGCTTGCGCGGCTTCGGCGAAGCCGCAACGGTGCCGAAGATCGCCAGGTTGTCCGCTTCCGTGCCGCCGCTCGTGAAAACAATCTCGCTCGACTTCGCGCCGATCAGCGCCGCCACCGACTCGCGCGCAGCGTCCACAGCAGCCCGGGCGCGCTGCCCCGCCGAATGGACCGAGCCCGCGTTGCCGTAATTCCCCTGGAGGAACGGCAGCATGGCTTCGAGCACCGCCGGAGCCACCGGCGTCGTCGCGTTGTAGTCGAGATAAATCGCCATTTTCGAAGCCTCTAAACTCGCCGCCGGCCCCTCCCCGGGCTCGGCCTAAGATTTAAACGCTCAGCCGCGGAGCGGCGATTGTACCCAACCCGGCGCGCAGCATGCCCGCCGGCCGAGGCAGGCGCAGCGAAGTGCCGGGAACTCGCATACCAAATGGGAAAGTCCCGGAGGGACGATTGAGCATGCCTCGCAACATAAAGGCTAACACGTTATCGAAGTTTCGTCTGCTAACGGAGTTCCTGCAGCCACTTCCCCAGCAGGTTCTTTTGCGCTTCCTGCATGTTCGTGAAGCTGACGCCGAAGCCCATCGACGGCTCGGAGCGAGCGACCGTCGCGCTCGTCGTAAGGGTCGATTGCTCGTAGTTGAGCTGAAGCCGCACCACGGTTCCCGGGGGCAGCGAAAATTTCGTGTTCATGAAGCAACCGACAAGGCTCACGTCCGAGGTGCGCGCGCCCAGGCGCAGGTCGGACGGCGGGCTGGTGATCTCCGCGTCGGCAACAAGGTGGTAACGCGGGGCGCGGCGCCGTTCGCTTTTCATGAGCGCTCTCCTTCCATGTGCATCGACACCTTAGACGCCGCCCATGACCGCGGAGGCACGCATTTCGTCATTCCGGCAAGACCACCGCTTCGTCTCGCGGAATGGCGTCGTACGCCGCCCGGTCGATCTTCAAGTGCGCCATCACCAATTCGGGCGGCGTGTGCGTCAGCCACTCAGTGAACGAAAGGTCCTGGTAGACGGGGCTCTTGAACATCTCGAGAAACACCAGATCGGAATCGCCGGTGTTCTCGACGTAATGCAGCAGCGTTTTTTCCACGTAGCCGGCGTCGCCCGCCTCAAACTCCATCGTGCGCGCTTTATTTCCCGTGGAGACGACCGTCATCCTTCCCTTCCCAGAAATGTAGTACTGCCACTCGTCGGAGTTAGGATGCCAGTGCAATTCGCGCAGCCCTCCAGGATGAACGGTGACCATGGCCATCGAGGTCGTGGTGACCTTGAACTTGGTCGAATCGACGATGCGCACCTCTCCTCCCTTCGTGCGTTTCGTCGCCGGCATTTCCGTGGTGCGAAAGGCGAAGTCGCGCGACGACGGTGGAAGCGCTCCCGCGGCGATCCTCCGGTCGTCTTCGAGCGAGCCAGGAACGGCAGTCTGGAAGATGAACAATTCTTCCTTCGGCAGATTCGCGAAAGCCTCCTGGGAGAGCCTGAAATTCTTTGCCAGGACCGAGCGCGGAAGGTGCGCCATCGCGTCGCTCAGCAGCACCGTTTCCGATTCCGAAAAGTTCCCGTCGTCGAAAACCAGCATGAACTCGCACCCGTCGGGCCCGAGGCCCTGGATCGAGTGAGGCACGCCGCTGGGGAAAAACCACAGGTCGTATTGGTTCGTGTCGGCGACAAAGCTTTTTCCATCCAAATCGATCGCCGTGATGCGCGCCGACCCGTAGAGCATGATGGCCCACTCGGCGGCGGTGTGCCAATGCAGCTCGCGAACGCCGCCGGCCGTCAGCCTCATATTTACGCCGGCCATCGACTTCGACACGGCCAGCTCACGGACGGTCACCTCGCGGGACCAGCCGCCTTCGTAGGTTCGCTTGTTGGCAAAGGAGAAAGGGTATTTGAACGTTTGGACCAGGCTCTTGGAATCCGTTGAAGGTGGCCATGCGGAGTCAGGATTCTGCCCGTCGAGATCAGGATTGCCCGGGCCAGGGTCGCTTTTGCTCCGGTCGCCCGTGGCCTTCTGCGCCTCGGACTGCGCTTGAGCGGTCGCGCTCGCGCCAGCAAGGGCTCCGACTGCCGTCGCCAGGGCCGCCGACCCGGCTCCCAGAAATCCGCGCCGCGACAGATGCTCTTTCGCGCCCTCAGTTTCCATTTGTTCGTCTCTCCTCGGCCTGTGAAATTGACTTGCAAGAGAATTCGGACGGAATCTGCGATCCGGCCTGCCGGATGGCGCACTCCCACGTATACACCGGAAGGCGGTGTGAACCAACTGCAGTCCGGCATGTTGAGGGGAGCCTTTTGAAGCGGGTGCGAGTGCGCATTTCCGGCGCGGCGGCTTAGGGCTGTGCGATCGCCACGTGGATCACCGCTTACGAGAACATGGTCGGCATGCCCGAAGGGCTGGTGCCTGGAGCCGGCGGAGCCGCGGCGCCGGGGTTCAGCATGAACTGCAAGTCGAAGGCCTCTTTGCGGACGCGCAGATCGTAGTAGAAGATGGCCGTGGCGATCAGCAGGATCGGCGTGGCGATCACTTCCGCGACAGATTGACCGACCTGGGCCAGAGCCACCCACATCCGGACCGCTTCCGGGTGGCGCAGCGCGGAAAATGCCACCATGAAAGTGAACGGGTAATTGAAAATGGCGCCGGCAATCATGGCCACCACGAAGTAGATCAGGTAAATGACGAACGACCGGCCGGCGTTGTCGTCCGTGAGCTCGAAGCTGCGCCCGAGCGAATCGGCCGGCCCGAGGTCTTCGAGCAGCGCCGCCGGGACGCAGACGATCAGCCGGCAAGCCAGCCAGATGCCCGGGATAATCAGCAAAATCAAAGCGCCGCCGATCGCAAGGCCGCTCAGTATCGTGACGCCGAAAAGGCTGAGCGCCTCCCCGCGCATGCGGCCAAGCGACTGGCCGATCGTGGTCGTGCGGCCCAGGTACAGCTCGGAGACGGCGAAGACCGTCCCTCCCTGCGAAAAAAGATACGCGGCGACGTAGGCGACGAGTCCGAGCAGTCCGGCCATCACCGCGACGAAAATCATATCTCCCGAAAGCGCCGTCTTCATGGGATCGACTCTCGTTGTGCCGACGTATCCGAAGAGGAAAAGCTGCGCCAAATGCAGTGCGAGGATCAGCAGTTGAGGAATCGCGGTAATGCCGATGAACAGCACGAAATGCTCGCGGTAGAGCGAGAATGTCCGATCGAGAATTTCGCCGAGCGACAAAGGACGCAGATCGAGAGCAGCCACGCGAACCTCCGCCTCAGAGGAGTGGGACTTATGTGGCGCGGCACTTTAGCAAAGAGTAAGAGAAAAGGCGAGGCAATTCGCAGCCAGGACAGGGCTCACCGCAGAGACGCGGAGAGCGCAGAGAAAACCTGAGCGCATCGGCCCTCCATCGACCGTGGCACCGGCCTTTTCTCTCTGCTTCCTCTGCTTCCTCCGCGTACTCTGCGTCTCCGCGGTAAAGTCGTGCCTTTCCTCAGGCTGCGCTGCGATGCTGCGAGAACACCGCGATTAGCATAGAATCGGCAGCAATCGAGACACGTCGCAATCCGCAGCAGCACTGGAACTTTTGGCTCGAAGCAGACGTATCAATGGCAGGACGTACTGACAGGAGCTGACCATGACCACAACCGGAGCACCGGAAGCCGGCGGCGCACCCGCTGGGCCGGAGTTTCGCCGTCCGCCGCGGAGGCGATCGATCGTCGGGCCGATCATTTTGATCGGGTTCGGGGTTCTCTTCCTGATGGGGACGATCCGCCCGGACTTCGACCCGTGGTGGGTTTTTTGGCGATACTGGCCGTTGCTGCTCATTTTCGTCGGCCTCGGCCAGATCTTCGACCACTACTGGAACCGCAACCCCGATGGCAGTCGCAGCCACGCGGTCTCCGGGACGGCCGTCATGATGATCGTGCTGCTGGCCGTCGTAATCGGGCTCGGCTGGCACGGCACGGGGCGGTCCTGGGACAACTCGCGCAATTGGAACTGGGGACACCGGTGGGACGATCGCAATTGGGGCGTCCACGTCCTGCACAACTCCCAGTCCATCGATCTGCAAGGCGCAAAGCGGGTGAGCGCGGACATCGACATGCCTGCCGGACTGCTCCGGCTGAGCTCCGGCTCCAACAAGCTCCTAGACGCGAACTTCGACTACGACGACAGCGACGGCAAGCCTGCCGTCGAATACAACGTTTCCGGCGACCTCGGGCAACTTAACATCACTCAGGACAACAGCGACCATACCCACTGGGGAGGGAGCACGGACAACTGGGACCTGCGCGTGGCCCCCAACGTTCCGATCGACCTGAAGCTCGAGATGGGTGCGGGCCAGGGCAATTTGGATCTGCGGAACGTCGATTTGACCCACCTCGAAGTCCACATCGGTGCGGGCGAATTGCACGTCGATCTCACGGGCCCGCGGACAAGCGACCTGGATGCGACGTTGCAGGGCGGCGTGGGCTCGGCGTTTATCCGCCTGCCGAGGGACGTGGGCGTGCGCGTGAACGCGTCGGGCGGGATCGGCTCGGTGAACGCGCACGGGCTGCAGCGTGACGGCGACGCCTACGTGAATGCCGCGTACGGCAAAACTCCGGCGACGATCAACATGACCGTGGAGGGCGGCGTCGGCCAGATCACGCTGGACGAAGAGTAAGCGCCTCGGCGCGCCTTGGCGTGTTACTCACTCGCGGCAGGCGCAAGCTGATGGCTTTGACAGCCGCGCGAGGGTTCGTTAGCTTCGAGTGTGCGCCCTTGCAGATATCCTTCCGGGCGCTAAGCGATCGGAGCGAACCTTGGCGCGGCCCATCATCACGCTGACGACGGATTACGGCACGAACGACCACCTGGTCGGGGTCATGAAGGGCGTGATCCTCGGCATCAATCCCGAAGTCAACATCATCGACATCACGCACGGCGTGCTGGCGCACGACATTCTCGATGGCGCGCTCACCATTGCGCAGGCCTACAAATATTTTCCGCCGAAGACGATCCACGTGGTGGTCGTCGATCCCGGCGTCGGCACCAAGCGGCGGCCGATCCTCGTGGCGTCCGACCAGCAGTATCTCGTCGCGCCGGATAACGGCGTGCTTTCCGCCGTGTACGACCAGACCGAAGCGCTCTACGTCTGGAATATCATCTCCGAGCACTATTTCCGCGCGCCGGTGAGCAACACGTTTCATGGGCGCGACATTTTCGCGCCGGTCGCCGCGTGGCTTTCGAAATCCTGGCAGACCTCGGCTTTCGGCGAGCAGATTACCGATTTCGTGCGCTTCGCGATTCCCAAGCCGAAGTCGGCCGGCAACACGGTGAAAGGCATCGTGCTGCGCGTCGATCATTTTGGCAACGCGGTGACGAATTTGACCGTGCAGGACGTTCCGGCCTTCGCGGGCGGCAACGGCGGCTTCGTGATCCGCGCGGGCAATGCGGTGGTGAGCAAAGTCGTGCCGACGTTCGCGCAGGGCGCGGCCGGCGAAGCCATCGGCGTCATCGGCTCCAGCGGCTACCTCGAAATCACCGTGAACAAGGCCAACGCTTCGCGCGCGCTCGGCATCGCCCGCGGCGCCGAAGTCACCGTCGAACTCTCCTAGCCATTCCCCGAGGTGTTAAGGTTTAAACGTAGCGCCGGGTGCTTTAGCCCGGCAGTGTGCAGCGGCCATTCTCGCGTTTATCGCGCAAGCGACGTGACGATCAGGTACGAGCGCATGCGCGGGTCCATCCAGTCGCGGAGAGCATCGCCGAGGAGATTGAAGGCGAGGACAGCGGCCATCACCGCGAGCGCGGGGAAAATCACCATGTGCGGCGCGTCGAAGAGGTGGCTGCGCGCGTCGTTGAGCATGGCGCCCCAGCTCGGCATCGGCGCGAGGACGCCCAGCCCAAGAAAGCTCAGCGTCGACTCCGCGAGAATCGCGCCGGCCATCGCGATCGTCGCCTGCACGAGCAGCGGCTGCATGATATTCGGCAGCAGGTGCCGCAACAAAATCCGCGCGGGCGATGCGCCCAGCGAGCGCGCCGCGAGGACGTACTCCATTTCCTTCGCCTGCAAAATCTGCGCCCGCGCCAGCCGCGCGTACCCCGCCCAGCCCGTGATGACCAGCGCGAGAATCACTTTGTCGATGCCCGGCCCCATGAACGCCGCGAACGCGATCGCCAGCAGAATTCCGGGAAACGAAAGGAACGCGTTGATCAGCACCACGTTCACGACGTGGTCGAACCACCCCCCGATGTAGCCCGCCAGCGCGCCAATCGCCAGCCCCACCGCGCCCGCGCCGACAACCACGCTCACCGCCACCAGCATCGAGATCCGCGTCCCGTAAATGATGCGCGAGAGGATGTCGCGCCCAAGGTCGTCGGTGCCCATCCAATGCGCAGCGCCCGGCCCAAGCAGCCGCGCGGGCAAATTCTGCGCCGTAGGATCGTACGGCGCGAGCACTGGCGCGGCCAGCGCCACAAACACCAACAGCACCGCCAGCGCCAGCCCCCAGCGCCCCGGCCCGCTCTGCCGCAGAAAGTCGCGCAAGCCGTTCATTGCAACCGCACCCGCGGATCGACCAGCGCGTAGATCATATCGGTGAGCAGGTTCACCACCACGTAGGAGACCGCGATCAGCAAAATGCAGCCCTGCAGCAGCGGATAGTCGCGCGCGGAAATCGCCTGCACCGCCAGCCGCCCGATGCCCGGCCACGAAAAAATCGTCTCGGTGACGATCGCGCCCGCCAGCAGCGTCCCGAACTGCAACCCCAAAATCGTCAGAATCGGAATCAGCGCGTTGCGAAACGCGTGCCGGAAAAGCACCTGCGACTCGGACAGCCCCTTCGCGCGCGCTGTCCGCACGTAATCGCTCGAAAGCTCCTCGATCACCGAGCTGCGCACCATGCGCGTCAGGATCGCCGCCAGCGCCGCGCCCAGCGTGATCGCCGGCAGCACAAGATGCGGAACGCCGCCACGCCCCGAAACCGGCAGCCACCCTATGATCACCGAAAAGATCAGGATCAGCACCGGCCCCAGCGCGAAATTCGGCACCGAAAGCCCCAGCAGCGTGAACACGCCGACGGCGTGGTCCGCCGATGTGCCGCGATGCTCCGCCGCGTAAATCCCCGCGGGCACGCTGATCGCGACGCACACCAGCAGCGCGACGAGCGCCAGCTCCAGCGTCGCCGGATAGCGCGACAGAATCACGCGCGTCACTGGCTGCTGAAATCGAAACGACTCGCCCAGATTCCCGTGCAACACGCCCAGCAAATAGTGCCCGTACTGCCAGGAAATCGTGCGATCGAGAAACAGGTCGTGGCGCATCTGTTGCACGTCTTCCACACGCGCGCCTTCCCCAAGCATCTGCTGCACGGGA
>DATJRU010000011.1:0-5591 GCA_035504455.1 Vulcanimicrobiaceae bacterium | reverse complement strand
CTGGTGAGCCACACATCGGTGGCCGAGGCCGCCGTTGTCGCGCGCCCCGACGACATCAAGGGCGAAGCGATCGTCTGCTTCGTCACGCTGCGCTCGGGCCAGTCCCCTTCTCCGGAATTGCGCGCGGCGCTGATGGAGCACGTCTCGGCGACGATTGGAACGATTGCGCGGCCCGCGGACGTCCGCTTCTGCGACGTGCTGCCGAAAACGCGCAGCGGCAAGATCATGCGCCGCCTGCTCCGCGAACTCGCGCATAAGGGCGGTATTTCGGGCGACACCACGACGCTCGAGGACATGGGAGTAATCGAGCGTCTCGCCGCAGCGCAAGGCAAAGAAGAAGAGTAGTCTTTACGCGACCACTGCGACCGCTTCCGGCCGCTTTTCCGCCATCGTCAGAGGCAGCAGAAACTCTTGCAGACGCCCGCTTTGAGCTGCCGTCAGCTTGTCCATGTGGATCGCCATGCGATTTCCCGAAAGATTCCGCATCACGTATCCCGAGCAGACGATCGGAGCGGCCTGCCCGAGGTAAAGGCTCACGTTGACGGCCGAGCCGGCCGGCAGGTGACCCTCCGCGCGGACCAGCATGCCATTCAGGCTGATATCGATTGTTTCCGCTTCCAGGTTCCGTTGAGCGGATGCGAGCTGCACGCGGGACTGCAGCACGACCCGGCGGAAGCGCCGCTGCTTCGGCGCATTTGCGTCGGAGGTCGCGCGGACCAGTTTCACCAGGCGCCCCTCGTCGACGGGCTTGTACAGGAAGAAGCTGACGCCCGCCTCGAACCCTCCGGAGACGGCGGCCGTGCTCTGATCGTCGCTCATCAGGATGATCGGAGTGGCGCGGTTCGATCCCGATTCGCGCGCACGGCGTGCCAGCGCAAAGGCATCCGCGAGCGGGTCCAGGTCGAGAACGATCATCGCGAACGTCTCGCGCGTCAACACCGCCGGCGCTTCCGCACTGCCGGCTAAGGTCACGCAATCCATGCTGGCCGATTTGAGCACGGCCTCAATCAGCTCGGATTCCGCCGAGCCTTCCTTCAACACGACGAGAGCGCGTTTCCCCATGACAGCCCCCTTGCTTGTTCTAATTCTATTCGCCTGAACTACAGGCGGTACCTTAGAACTTGTGGACAGGTGACCAATCGGCAGTTAACTGACTCGACTCAAGAGGGTGTCCCATGCTGGAGCAGCCTGTGCCACAGCAGGTCCGGTCTCAGGATCTGACGGGGATGTCTTCCGGTTTCTCCTGCAGAATCAATGGCAAAAGGAACTCCTGGAGCCGCTCCATCTCGATGACGGTCAATCCATTCATATGCAGCCCGAGCTTATTGCCGGGGAGGGCCCTCATTACGACGCCAGATCCAACGATGGGCTTCCCACCGGGAACCAGCTCTAGCGCCACTTGTACGGGTGACCCGGGCGGCAGGCTTCGCTGCGCGGCGACCAGCATCCCGTCGAGGCTCACGTCGATGGTTTCCGCACGCACCTCGGCATGATCAAAGACGAGTTTCACGGGCACCCGCAGCAGAATGCGCCGGAATCGGCGCCTTTCGTGTTCGATGGCGCCTCCGATGGCGCGCGCGAGGCTCAGCAGGTGCCCTTTGTCGAGCGGCTTGTAGAAGAAGAAACTCGCGCCGGCGACGAATCCCTCGGTGCACGCGCGCGGGCTCTGATCGTCACTAAGGAGAATAACGGGCGTGCGCTGGTTGAAGCCCGGGGAACGGGCTCGTCGCGTGAGGGCGATGCCGTCAGGCGCCGGCATGCGCAAGTCGAAGAGCAGCGCGGCGAATTTTTCGGTTCGCAGCAATTCCATCGCGTCGCCGCCGTTGCTCAGAGCGAGCACGTCGATTCCCGTCGATCCGAGAACGCCGTGGATCAGGTCGCGTGCGGCGGGATCGTCGTCCACTACCAGCGCGCGCCGGTCGCCACGATCCATGCACCCCTCCTTACCCTGTTCTTATCGACCGGAGGGGTCGATCCCTCCAGCCACGCCGAGGCGCCTGAGCGGAAAAGGCGCTAATCCGATTGGCATACGGCATTTGTGGGCATATACTGCGGCGGCTCTCGGAAGGCTGTGGGAGGGACGGCCCGCCGGGTGTGCTCGTGCAATCAACAATCATCCTCGGGGGGACCATCTCGTGCGTTTGAAAGCGTTCGTTCTTGCCTGCGTGGCGCTGCTCGTAGTCTCCGCGCGTTCCGCGCAAGCTCAGGATTCCGCAGCGGCAGACTGGCCGATGTACAACCGCGACCTATCGGCGACGCGGTATTCGCCGCTCACTCAGATCAACACCGAAAACGTTTCACAGCTCAAGGAGGTGTGGTCGTACCTGCCGCGCGCCAAGGGAGGCGGCCCGGCCGCGATCAGCTTCAGCGAAGTCACGCCGATCGTCGTCAACGACGTCATGTATCTCGCGGCCGGCAATCGCGTGGTCGCGCTCAAACCGGAGACCGGCGAAGAAATCTGGCACTACCAGGTGGAATCGGGCCTCGTGCCGCAGCGCGGCGTCGCCTACTGGCCCGGCGATCGCGACAATCGCGCGCGAATCATCTTCACCAACAAGCACAAACTCGTGGCCATCGACGCCATGAACGGCCAGCTCGATCCCAAATTCGGCGACGGCGGCGAGGTGACGATGGACGTGCCCTTCGCGGAAGTCGCGACGATCTCGAAGGACACCATCTACGTCGGCGCGAACGTGTATGGCCCCGGCGAAACGAACATGCATCCGCAGGATGAGTACGCCGAAGGCATTCCCGGCGACTCGCGCGCGTACGACGCCCGCACGGGAAAGAAGCTGTGGACCTTCCACACTATTCCGTGGAAGGGCGAAGTGGGAAACGACACCTGGCCGGCCAATGGCTGGAAAGGACGCGGCGGCAACAACGTCTGGTCGATCACGATGTCGATCGACGAGAAGCACGGCATCATCTACATGCCGGTGGGAGGCCCCGCCGCGAACTATTACGGCGGCGATCGCGCCGGCAACAATCTCTTCTCGAACACGCTCGTGGCCGTCGATACGAAGACGGGAAAGCTGAAGTGGTATTTCCAGACGGTCCATCACGAGCTGTGGGATTTTGACCTGCCGCCCGAGCCGGTGCTCCTCGATCTCAACGTCGACGGCAAGAAGATTCCGGCGGTCGTGCAGACGGGCAAGAGCGGGTACATGTTCATCCTGAACCGGCTAACCGGCAAGCCGGTCTTCGGCGTCGAAGAACGCCCGGTGCCACAGGGCGACGTGCCGACCGAATACTACTCGCCGACGCAGCCGTTCCCCGTGAAGCCGCCGCCGATCGCGCGCGTCACGATCACGGAGGCCGACATCGTCAGCCCGGAAGACACCACGCCCGAGCACTCGAAGGCATGCCACGAGCTGTGGGACAAGAGCAACTTTGACGCGCGCGGCCCGTTCACGCCGTGGCCGTATCATGCGAGTCCGAGCGACACGAAGACCGCTCTCATCTTCCCCGGCGCGACGGGCGGAGCGAACTGGGGCGGGACCGCGAGTGATCTGAAGCTCGGCTATGTATTCGTCAACATGCAGAATCAGGGCGCGACCGGGTGGATCGAGAAAAATCCGAAGTACGATCCGGCCAATCCGGGCAAGGAACTTCCCTACCATCGCGGCAGCGGCGCCGGGAGCCAGTACGGCATGTTCAGCGCGCCAGCCAAGGACGCGAACGGCAAACCACTCGGCAACTGGCCGTGCCAGAAACCGCCGTGGGAGTCGCTCAGCGCAGTGAATGTGAACACCGGCGAAATCGTGTGGCAGGTGCCGCTCGGCATCACGCCCGAATTGCCCGAAGGCAAGCAGGACACGGGGCGTCCCGGCGCGTTTGCCGGACCGATCGCCACCGCCGGCGGGCTGGTCTTCATCGGCGCGACGTCGGACGATTACTTCCGCGCGTTCGATTCAAAGACCGGCAAGATGCTCTGGTCGATCAAGCTGCCATACCAGGCCAGCGCCGTGCCGATGACGTACGAAGGCAAGGACGGCAAGCAGTATGTGGCGATCGTCGCGGCGGGCGGCGGCGCGGGCGATCAGCAGGGCTTGCGCGTCTTCGCCCTGCCGTAGAAACGAGAAGGCTGGAAACGGAGGCGCACATGAACCAGTTGTTCGTGAAGCCCTCGAAACGAGCGTCGCGCCGCGATTTTCTGCGGCTCGCATCCGCCGGCGCGGCGCTCGCAGCTTTCGGCGGCCGGTCCCTTTCGGCTGCGCCGGGCGAGCCTACGCTCGGCATGATCTTTCCTCCGGCGAATACACCTGTGCCGCCGGAGGCTCGCCTGATGTATCCCGCAGGAGTGGAATTTCTGGCGCTGGGCGTCGGGCTCGAACGCATGACGCCCGAAGGCTACGACCACGTGGTCGACCGGATCGTGCCGGCGGCGAAGAAACTTGCGTCGGACGGCGCGAATGCGATCGATGTGATGGGGACCTCGCTGACGTTTTATAAAGGCGCGGCGTTCAATCAGCAACTGAAAGAGAGCATCACGAAGGCAACGGGCCTGCCGGCAACGACGATGAGCACCGCGATCATCGACGGACTGCGGGCGGTGGGCGGGCATCGACTCGCGGTGGCGACGGCGTACAACGACGAAGTCAACCGCCGGCTACATACGTTCCTTGGCGAATCCGGCTTCGAGGTGCTGGCGCAAAAGGGGCTCGGCATCGAGCGGTTCGAGGACCGTCCGCCGGTGACGCACGACGAGCTGTTCAATTTTACGGTTGGCGTGTGGAAGACGGCGCCGAAGGCCGATGCGATTCTTGTGTCGTGCGGCGCGCTGAAGACGCTCGATCTGCTCGCGCCGCTCGAACAGCGCTGCGGCGTTCCGGTCGTCTCGAGCCTGCCGCATGCGCTGTGGGCCGGCGTGCGATTGCTCGGGCTGAGCGGCCGCGCCGAGGGCTACGGCACGCTGCTCTCGAAAGGCTGAGCAATGGCTGGCCGCTACGAAAACCGTCGCCTTAGCATCATGCGGGGCGAACAATTTCGCCTCGGCTTGGCGAAGATGCCGGGCTGCACCCGGCGCTACGTTCAAACCTTTAAGACGATTTCCGATCGCGCTAAATTCCTTGGACTAGGACGGCGCGATATTTTGCGCCCTTGAAGCGGTGCTCGCGGGCGGCGCGGTAGGCGGGGCTGTCGTACCATTTCTTGGCGTCTTCCATTGTGGGGAATTCGACGATGACGACGCCCTCGACGGGCGCGCCTTCGAGCACCTCCTGCTTGCCGTAGACGGCGAGCGGCTTCGCCGGATGCCCGGCAGCGGAAGCCATGGCCAAGGGTCCGTAGGTGTCGAGTTCTTTCTGGTCGATGGTGCTGTCGCGCTGAAAAACGATATAGGCTGGCATTTCCCCCTCCCAAGTGTTTGGCGATGATGGTTGAGCGGTCCCACGATACACGAAAATGGCGGCGAGCGACGGGCCGCCTGGCAATTTCGAGTTGCCCCACAATTGTGCATATTTTTCTGCAATAAGAGGGGGGTCGAGGATCCCCCTAGCGGGAGCTTAAACGGGCCTGTTTGGCGCGAAATGGCGGGCCTTTGCCTCTTATCCGGCGGACCCTCGCAGCGACGCGGCAAGATTGACCGGTGG
>DATJRU010000010.1:0-7658 GCA_035504455.1 Vulcanimicrobiaceae bacterium | reverse complement strand
AGCGATGGCTACCGCAACTCCCTTTCGCCGCGTCGCCGTCATTGGCACGGGCCTGATTGGCGGATCGTTCGCCTTGGCCCTGCGGAAGCAATTCCCCGACACGATCGTAGTCGGCTACAACCGCGCGGGTTCGCTCGAACGGGCGGTGGCGCGCGGCGTGATCCAGGAAGCCGTCTCCGAGATCGCGCTCGCGGTCCGCGGCGCCGATCTTGTCTACATCTCGCTCCCGATCGGAGCCACCATCGACGCGCTCGCGACCATCGCGGCTGCCGCGGAGCCGCACGCGCTGGTCACCGATGTGGGCAGCACGAAAACCGCCATCTGCAAAGCTGCGTCAGCCCATTTCCGCGGCGGCGCGCGCTTTCTCGGCGCGCATCCCATGGCGGGCAAGGAAAAAACGGGTGTCGATCACGCCGATGCGGAACTCTTTCGCGGCGCATCCTACGCGCTGATCGCCAACGAAAGTGATTCCGACCCGCGCGTGAAGGCGTTCGCCGAAATCGTGCGCGCAATCGGCGCGCAGCCCGTTTGGACGGACGCCGACACGCACGATTGGGCCGTCGGCATCGTCTCGCACCTTCCCCAGCTTGTCTCGATCGCCCTCGCGCAAGTCGTGAGCGACGAAACGGACGAGACCGGCATGCCGCTTACGCTCGCCGGCCCCGGTCTGCACGACATGCTGCGGCTCGCCGGCAGCCCCTACAACATCTGGCGCGATATTCTGCTCACCAACACCGACAACGCCGCGCGCGCGCTCGACCGCCTCGCCCAAGCCATCGATCACCTGCGCCGCAATCTCGCCAGCAAGGAACTCGAACAGGAATTCACCGCCGCCAACGAAGTCTACAAACTCCTCCGCAAGTAGGCTCTTGCAGTTAGGTTTAAACGTAGCGCAGGCTTGCCCTGACGAAGGAAGGGATTCTTTAGGCCGGCAGTGTTTGTTCGCTGGGTAACGCGCCAACAACGCTTAGCCTGTCATCCCGAGTGGAGTCGCACGCTCTTGCTTTTCCCGCGCCGTCTTTGCGCGGGCGTGCGACGTAGCGAAAGATCTGCTTTCCCCCCGCGTGTGCGTTAAGTGGCCGCCATTCTGAGGCCCGGCCGAAGAATCTCTCTCCCATTCGCACTGCAGAATCAAAACAGAAAGTATCGCTGGGCGAGAGGCAGAACCTTCGCGGGCTCACACGTAATCGGCGTGCCGTCGACGCTCACTTCGTACGTTTCCGGATCGACGTGAATGTCCGGCGTGGCGCTGTTGTGGACCATGTCCTTCTTGCCGATTTTACGGCAATTCTTCACGGGTACGACGATCTTCTTCAATCCGAGCTTTTGCGGCACGCCCACTTTCACGCTTGCCTGCGAAACGAACGTGATGCCCGTCGCAGCCGTCGCGCCGCCGAACGCGCCGAACATCGGCCGGTAAAGCACGGGCTGCGGCGTGGGAATCGACGCATTCGGATCGCCCATCGCGCTCCAGGCAATGAATCCGCCCTTCACGATCATCTCGGGCTTCACGCCGAAAAACGCGGGCTTCCATAGCACCAGGTCGGCAAGCTTCCCCGGCTCGATCGAGCCGATTTCCGCCGCCATGCCATGCGTGATCGCGGGATTGATCGTGTACTTTGCAACGTAGCGCTTCGCGCGGAAATTGTCGTTGCGCGCGGAATCTTCGGCCAGCGGGCCGCGCTGCGCTTTCATTTTGTGCGCGGTCTGCCACGTGCGCGTCACCACTTCGCCGATGCGCCCCATCGCCTGCGAATCGCTCGAAAGCATGCTGAGCACGCCGAGGTCGTGCAGGATGTCCTCGGCGGCGATCGTCTCGGGACGGATGCGGCTTTCGGCGAACGCGACGTCTTCGGGCACCTGCGGGTTCAGGTGATGGCAGACCATCAGCATGTCGAGGTGCTCGGCGATCGTGTTCACCGTGTAAGGCCGCGTGGGATTCGTCGACGACGGCAGAATATTCGCGAACGACGCAATGCGGATAATGTCCGGCGCGTGGCCGCCGCCCGCGCCCTCAGTGTGATATGTGTGAATCGCGCGCCCGGCGATCGCATCAACGGTGGCTTCGAGGAAGCCCGCCTCGTTGATCGTGTCCGTGTGAATCGCCACCTGTACGTCGAATTCGTCCGCGGCTTTCAAGCACGCGTCGATGGCGGCGGGGGTGGTGCCCCAATCCTCGTGCAGCTTCAAGCCGCACGCGCCTGATTCCACCTGTTCGGCGAGCGGCGGCAGCGCGGCAGCATTGCCCTTGCCGAGAAAGCCGAAATTCATCGGCCACGCGTCCGCCGATTGCAACATGCGCGCCATGTTCCACGCGCCGGGCGTGCACGTCGTGGCGGCCGTGCCGGTCGCGGGCCCCGTGCCGCCGCCAATCATCGTGGTGATGCCGTTCGAAATCGCTTCGTAGATTTGCTGCGGCGAGATGAAGTGGATGTGGCTGTCGATGCCGCCCGCGGTGACGATTTGCCCCTCGCCCGCGATCACCTCCGTTGCGGCCCCGACCACGAGATCGGGATCGACGCCGTCCATCGTGTCCGGATTCCCGGCCTTGCCGACTTTCACGATCCGGCCGTCCTTCACGCCGATATCGCCCTTGACGATCCCCCAGTGATCGAGAATCACGGCGTTCGTGATGACGAGGTCGAGCGCGCCGTGCGGCCCTTCGCGTTTCGCGCCGCTGCTTTGGCCCATGCCGTCGCGAATCACCTTGCCGCCGCCGAACGTGATTTCGTCGCCGTAGTGCGTGAAGTCTTTCTCGATTTCGATGATTAGTTCGGTATCGGCGAGCCGGATGCGGTCGCCTTTTGTGGGGCCGTAGAGATCGGCGTAGGTACGGCGCGGGATTTTCAGGCTCAAGGCTTCTTCTCCCCACCCGCGAAGCCGAATCCAGATTCCCCCGCTTTCTCGATGGCGCGCTCCCGCGCTCCGGGGGCTTCGAGGGATCCTTCGACAAGCGCGTTGAGCCCATAAATCTTGCGGTCGCCCCCGAAGACCGTCAGCTCGATTTCCTTCTCTTCGCCAGGCTCGAATCGCACGGCGGTGCCCGCCGCGATATTCAGACGCATGCCGTACGCGGCGGCGCGGTCGAATGCCAGCGCGCGATTCGTCTCGAAAAAGTGATAGTGGCTGCCCACCTGAATCGGCCGGTCGCCCGTATTTTTCACCACCACGCGCACCGTGGGGCGGCCCGCGTTCGCCTCGATCGCGCCGGCGGCTTCATCGAGAAAGTATTCGCCCGGCTTCATCACCGCGCTCCGCCGATCGGATCGTGGATGGTAACCAGCTTCGTGCCGTCGGGAAACGTCGCCTCCACCTGCACTTCGTGAATCATTTCCGGCACGCCCTCCATCACCTGATCGCGCGTGAGAATCTTCGTCCCGGTCGACATGATCTCGGCCACGGTTTTGCCGTCGCGCGCCGCCTCCATCACCTCGGCCGTGATGATGGCAACCGCTTCCACGTAATTCAGCTTGAGGCCACGCGCCTGTCTCCGTCGCGCGAGATCGGCAGCCACCACGATCATCAGTTTTTCCTGCTCGCGCGGCGTCAGGTGCAAAGCATCCTCCGAATGGGATCACAAATATAAACGAACACCGCGCCTCGCTCCCATGAAAATAACCGGCGGGAACAAATCGAAGACTTTAATGCACCTTGCGGGGCGGCACGGCGACCCGGCCGTACAGCCGCAGCTTCGCGGTGTTCCACAGCGCGTGCAGCCCGGCGAGCACGTCGCGCCCGCGTACGGCAAGCCCTCGCACGACGAGCCCATCCGCCAATAGCGTGCTAACGCCCCAAAGCGTTTCACCCGGCCGCTTGAGGTCACGTGCGGCTTTGCGCAGATGTTCTTCTGTAGCCAGCCACGCCGCCAAATCGAGACCCACCCGGCAAATGTAGAACGTCGCCCAGTATCGATACTCACCGAGCCGCGCAATCGATCGCAGCGCCGAGCCGCGCGGGTCGAGCCGGATATTTTCCGCCGCGATCAGCCGTCCGCCAGCCATCACCTCGGTCCGCATCTCGATCCGCTCGTACGCGAACACCTCGCCGCGCGCCTCCCTTCCCGGCGCGATCACCTCCCACCAGAAAAGCCCCGCGCCGGCCGCCAGCTCGATCCGAGTCCGCTGCGCAAATCGCGCGCCTGCATACGGAATAATCGCGTCCGGCACGTACTCGAGCAGTGCGTCCTCACCCAGGCGAATGTCGGTCGTTTGCGTGGTGGGCGGTGCGTTCCTGCGCGGCCGGTAGATGCGCGTGCCGCCCGTCGTCGTCAGCTGCACGCTCGCGCCCGCGCCGACATTCACGACTAGCGTTAAACGGTCCCCGCCGAGCAGCCCGCCCGAAACATTGTGGAGATGCGCGAGCGCCGAGCCGTCCTCGAGCGCGAACGCGCGCACCACGCGCAGCGGCGGCTCCTGCACGCTCGCCGCGAGCACCGTCGCTCCGGTCGCCGCATCGCGCGCGAAATCCAGCGCCAGGCGCGCCTCGACCCGCGGTGCCTCCGGATCAATCGTGGGCGGCGTGTCTTTCGCGGCGGCGGGCGAACTCATCGGCGATCAGCTCACGAAAAGTCGCGTCGCGAGCGCGGGATGCTCCATCGCGCCCCAATCGAGCAGCGGCGTGAAGCACGCAACCGACTCGGGCTCGGCCCCTTCGCTGCGCCGCGCCGCTTCGATCATCACCGGCTTCAGGTTCCACAAAATCCGCGCCGCATCCGTCTGCCCCAGCGGCAGCAATCGCTGGCACGCCGAAACGAAATTCGCCGCCGCTTGATGCAGGTAAGCAAGCACCGCGCGTTCCTCGTCAAATCCCAGAGCGCCACTCACCAGCCCAAACGCGAGCGAATGATGAATTGAAGTGGCGGGCGGCCTCTTCGCCGATTCGAACGCCTCGCGCAGCACCCGCGATTCGCCCAGCGCCAGCACGGTAGCCAGAAAATTTCGCCCCAGCGACGCGCTGCCCGCTCGGCTCTCGCGCGCGGGTTTCAGCGCGCTCAAGCGTCCGTTCAATTCGCGCCACCGCTCAGTGTCGAGCTCGCGCGCCGAGTCAGCCGCCAACCGAAATGCCGCGCGGCAGAAAACCGCCTCCATCACGCCCGCTTCTGCGAGATATCCGCGAAGAAAATCGAAGAGCCCGCCTACCTCGAGGATCCCGGCGTCGACGAGCGATTCGAGCCCGAACGAATGTGCCAGCGACCCGATCGGCAGCGCCGTATCAGCAAGGTGCAACAATCGCAGATCAGCAAGTTCTTCCGGCGAGGCGAATGCGGCGGGGCGAGGCGGCTCCGAATCAGCGGCCATGCTCAATCCGCTTCGGAGTGATGCTCGCGCGTGTGGCCCTGCTCGTGGCTGTGCGTGTGGCCATGCTCGTGAGGATGTTCGTGAGAATGCTCGTGCGCGTGCCCATGCTCATCGCCGTGCGAGTGCGGGTGCCCCACGTACGGCGCATGCGCGTCGATCAACGCCCGCCGGGGCTTCGCGATCTGCTCCTCTACCCACGCCAGCACGCGATCGAGCCCCACTTCGTCGCGCAAGTTCGTAAACAAAAACGGCCGCTCCCCGCGCATCTTCTTCGAGTCGCGGTCCATCACTTCGAGCGACGCGCCCACGTACGGCGCCAGATCGATCTTGTTGATCACCAGCAGGTCCGAGCGCATGATGCCCGGACCGCCTTTGCGCGGAATTTTGTCGCCCTCGGCCACGTCGATCACATAAATCCACACGTCGACCAGCTCCGGGCTGAACGCCGCGCCCAGATTGTCGCCGCCGCTCTCCACAAAAATCAGTTCGACTCCCGGCAGCGTATCTTCCAGCTCCGCGATCGCTTGCAGATTCATCGACGCGTCCTCGCGAATCGCCGAGTGCGGACACGCGCCCGTCTCGACGCCGCGAATCCGCGCCACAGGCAGCGTTCCCTGCCGCATCAGGAACTCCGCGTCCTCCTTGGTGTAGATATCGTTCGTGACAACCGCGAGGTTGTACCGCGGATACAGATGCTGCGTGAACCGATGGACGAGCGCCGTCTTTCCCGAGCCGACGGGCCCCGCAATGCCGATCCGAAACGCGCGCGCCGCTTCCTGCTTTTCCATTCGGGTCCCTCCTGCCACGCGTACGCTCGCGCCAATCCCGCGACCGCTAGCGGCGATGTGCCACTTTCGCGGTCTCAGCGTGGTCGCCCGCTCCCGCGGCGGCGCCGACGCCGCCAACTCCCTGCCGCGCCAGCGTCACGAACGCCGACGCCGATCGCGGCAGCGTGCGGTCGCGCCGGTAAACGATTCCGAGCTCGCGCCACACTTCCATGTCCGAAATCGGGATCAGCTTCACGACGCCCGACCGCTCTTCGTCGCGCGCGAAACTTTCGCTGATCAGCGACACGCCCAATCCCGCGGCGACGAACTGCTTGATCATCCCCACGCTTGGCAGCTCCATCGTCACGTGCAGGCGCGACCGGAACGGACGAAACTGCTTGTCCAGCACCTGCCGCATGAATCCTGTCTTCGGAAAAATCAGCGGCTGGTCGGCAATGTCTGCCGTGCGCACGCTCTTGTACGACGCCAGCGGATTTTCCGGGCTCACCATCAGCATCAGCCGGTCGCGAAAGATCGGATGCACCTTCAGGCTCGGCGATTTCACCGGCAGCGTCACGATCCCCACGTCGACCGTGCCGTCTTCGATCTTCTCCAGCACTTTGTGGCTGAAATTGCGGTAGATACTGATCTGCACGGCGGGAAACTTGCGGCTATACTCGGCGAAGATGTGCGGCAGGACGTAGAGGCAGGTCGCTTCGTTCGCGCCGATCGCCAGCGTCCCGCGAGGATTGTTGGCCTGGTCCGCTACGGCGCGCAGCGACTCGTTGCGCAGCGTCAGCAGCTTGCCCGCGTATTCCAGCAGCGTCTCGCCCGCTACCGTCAGGCGCACCGACTTCCCCACGCGGTCGAAAAGCTTCTGGCCGTACTCCTGCTCGAGCTGCCGGATCTGGGCGCTCACGGCCGGCTGCGAGCGGTACAACTTCTGCCCGGCGCGCGAAAAGCTGCCCTGTTTCGCAATCTCCAGAAATGTTATGAGGTGATCGAAGTCCATAGAATTTAGGTAGTACTCACCGGAAGCTGAGCTGCCCCTCGTACTCGCTCCTCGGAATGGGGGGGATTATAGCAAAAAGGAGGCGTTGGGCCTGAACCAAAGCCGCGACGAATCGCTAATATCTGTGTCTTGAAGCCGCTGGAGCGCTTCGGAGATGCCTTGGGGTCTCAAAAGGAGATTCATCGGGGTGCGTTGCGCCGCCGCTCCGGCTGCGCCTTCGACAGCGGGAGCGCCTTCACATAGGCTTCGGACACACAATCTCGGTCCCCGAGCCAGGCACATGCACGCACCCCGGTAACGTTGCCACCTTCATTAAACGAGTATGGGCCGCAAATCAATCCGTGTTTCTGCGTATGTGGAGCCGCTGGGCAGAGCGCGGTGGTGGTTCTACGGCGGCCGGTCCGGTCGGGCCGGGCCCGCCGACCTATCGAAAGCTGCCCACTACTCGGGCGGCTCGAAGGGAAGCTCGTCTTCCGGTCGTTCGTGAACTCGAACCTCGCCCTGGTCGGCGTCGGGCGCATTTTCCACGCCGCTGATCGCGTCCGCCTCGAACGACTGCCCTTCTTCGATCAGTTCCTCGAC
>DATJRU010000009.1:0-5076 GCA_035504455.1 Vulcanimicrobiaceae bacterium | reverse complement strand
CCTTCGCCGAGGTGCTGCTCGACCTCGGCCACGATGTCGAGCGGCTCGGGCACGTCAAAGCCCTCGCTGGTAATGCGAATCGCGTGGTGAATCAGCGGGAGGTGGCCCTCCTCGAACATGACGTCCACCACCGGGCCGATGACTTCGGTTACGTGGCCGATCTTGCTTTTGTCAGCTGCCATTGAGTGACTCCGTGATTCGTGACTTGTGATTCGTGACTCGTGAAAACCTACTCGCCGATCGACCGCGCCTTCAAGGATCGCGCCAAGGCGTTAATCAACTGCCCGACTGAATCGCACAGTTCCGATACTCGATCGAACTCGGCCCTATCGAGATATCCCAAATCCCGGCTCAGGATCAAAAAATAACGCGTCTCTTCCATTTCGCCCGCCGCAATCTGCAACGACCTTAGCAATTCGCGTGTCGTGCGGCGGCCGAAACCTTGAGCGATGTTTGCCGCGACCGAAGCGGACGCCCTTCGCACCTGCGACGTCACGCCGAACATTTCTTTCCGCGGAAAGCTGCTCGTCAACTTGTAAACCGCTAAAGACAACTCGTGCGCTCGTTGCCAGACTGTCAATTCGGTGAAGCTTTAGATCTTCACGAGTCACGAATCACAAGTCACGAGTTACTCTTTTCGCGACCACTCACTAATCACGACATTGCCGACGCTGCGCCGCTCACGATTTCGATCAGCTCCTTGGTGATTCCTGCCTGGCGGATTTTGTTCATCTCGAGCGTGAGCTTGTCGATCAGCTCGGATGCGTTGCGCGTGGCGGCGTCCATGGCCGTCATGCGGGCGGCCCACTCGGCGGCCGAAGACTCGAGCAGAATGCGGAAGACTTCGGACTCGAGATAGCGCGGCACGAGGCCGCTGAAAATCTGCTCGACCGGCTCCTCGTAGATGTAATCGACGAGCCGCTTCCCGCTGGCAGCCAGATCGTGCGGCAGGGCCTCTTCGTGCGCTTCGGTTCCGGTGCGAACGCTTTCCGGGCGCTCCGTGGTCAATATCGCGGGATCGATGGGCAGCAGTTTCTCGGCGCGCAGATTCTGCACCAGTACGTTCTTGAATTCGTTATAAACGGCGTAGACGGCATCGACTTCGCGATTCGCGTAGAGTTCGGCGATTTTCCCGGCAATTTCCTTGGCGATCGGGAAATCCACGTTGCCGGAAACGTTGACGTACTCGGCAACGAACGACCAGCCGGCTCGCTTGAGCGAGCTGCGCCCCTTTTTGCCGATCGGGAGGACGCTGATCTTTTTCGAGGAATTCTCGCGGAGGAGCTGCGTGGTGCGGCGAAGCACGTTGGAATTGAAGGCGCCGGCCAGGGAACGATCGCCCGTGACGACCACGACCAGGATTTTTTCTTCCGGGCGCCGCTCGAGCAGAGGGTGCACGGTCGACTCCATACGGGCCGCCGCGGAACGGAGCACGCGCAGAATCTCGTGGGCGTACGGGCGAGCCGCAAACACGCCTTCCTGGGAGCGGCGCAGCTTCGCGGCGGCGACGAACTTCATCGCGCGCGTGATCTGCTGCGTGCTCTTGACGGAGCGGATGCGGCGGCGGAAATCGAGAAGTGTAGCCATCGATGGTCGGTGATCAACTCGCGGCGGCTGGAGCGGCGGCTGCCGCCGGGGCCGAGGTCGCGAGGAACGTCTCCTTGAACGCCTGCAGAGCCTTGAGCATTTCGGCTTTCAGGGTGTCGTCGATCGCTTTCTTTTCGCGGATCGTCTTGAAGATGCCGGCGTAATTCGTCTCGATATACGTGTACATCTCGCGCTCGAACTTGCGGACCTGCGAAATTTCGAGGTCGTCGAGGAAGCGGTTCGCGCCGGCGAAAATGATGAGCACCTGTCTTTCGACGGGCAGCGGCTGATACTGGTCCTGCTTGAGGATTTCCACGAGGCGCTGGCCGCGGGCGAGCTGCTGCTGAGTCGTTTTGTCGAGCTGCTCGGTGCCGAACTGCGCGAACGCCGCAAGATCGCGGTATTGCGCCATGTCGAGACGCAGCGAACCGGCTACCTGGCGCATGGCCTTGATCTGCGCGTTGCCGCCGACGCGGCTTACGGAAATGCCGGCGTTGATCGCGGGACGAATGCCGGCGTTGAAGAGGTCGGCTTCGAGGTAGATCTGGCCGTCGGTAATCGAAATCACGTTGGTGGGAATGTAGGCCGAGACGTCGCCGGCCTGCGTTTCGATCACGGGAAGAGCGGTGAGTGAGCCGGCTCCGAGCGCGTCGTTCAATTTCGCGGCACGCTCCAGCAAGCGCGAGTGCAGGAAGAAAACGTCTCCGGGAAACGCTTCGCGGCCCGGCGGGCGGCGCAGGAGCAGCGAGATTTCGCGGTAGGACTGCGCGTGCTTCGAAAGATCGTCGTAGAAGCAGATGGCGTGGCGCTTCGAATCGCGGAAATATTCGCCCATCGCGGCGGCCGCGAACGGCGCAATGTATTGCATGGTGGCGGGCTCGGCGGCCGACGCGGCGATGACGATGCTGTATTCCATTGCGCCGTAGTCGGTGAGCGTCTTCACCACCTGGGCGATCGTGGACTGCTTCTGCCCGATCGCGCAGTAGATGCAGATCATGTCGCCGCCCTTTTGATTGATGATCGTGTCGAGAATAATGGCGGTCTTGCCGGTCTGGCGGTCGCCGATGATCAGCTCGCGCTGGCCGCGGCCGATCGGGATCATGGAGTCGATGGCCTTGATGCCCGTCTGCAGCGGCTCGCGCACCGGCTGGCGATCCACGACGCCGGGCGCCAGGCGCTCGAGCGGATTGCGCCGGTCGGTCTGCACGGGGCCTTTGCCGTCGAGCGGCTGGCCCAGGGGATTCACGACCCTTCCGACGAGCGCATCGCCCACCGGCACGGACATGATCGTTTTCGTGCGCTTGACCGTGTCGCCTTCTTCGATCTCGGTGTAGTCGCCCAGCAGCACGGCGCCGACCTGGTCTTCTTCGAGGTTGAGCGCGATGCCGAAAACGTCGTGCGGGAACGAGAGCATTTCGCCCGCCATGCAGCGGTCGAGCCCGTGGATGCGCGCGATACCGTCGCCGACCGAGATCACCGAGCCGACCTCTTCGACCGCAACCGTCTGCTGATAGTTCTCGATCTGCTCGCGCAGGATCTTTGTGATTTCGTCAGCCTTGATATTGGCCATTCCCCGCTCCTATTCCGTTTCCAGCCGCTCGCGCAGCCGCGTCAATTGCTCGCGCACCGAACCGTCGTACACCGTCGATCCCACGCGGATCACCGCGCCGCCGACCAGGGATTCGTCCTGGCTGAAGCGCGCTTCGATTTTCCTTCCCGTGCGCCGCTCGAGAGCCTTCGTCAGGCGGTCGCGTTCGGCGGCGCTCAGTTCGCGAGCGGAGATTACTTCCGCCTCGGCGATGCCCAGCCGCGCGTTCAATTCGGTTTCGAACGCCTGCCGGATTTCCCGCATCATTTCGGTGCGGCGATGATTCACCAGCAGGAACGCAAAATTGCGGACCGGCGTCGCCAGATTCATTTTCGCCGCGAGCTCTTCGATCACCTTGTGCTTCATCTCCGGGCCGACGGCGGGGCTCTCGATGAAATTGCGCAGGTCGTCCGACCCGGTGTACGTGTCGACGAACGCCGCGAGATCCTTGCGCACGCGCTCGCCGGAATTCTGCTCGAGTGCGACGTCCGCCAGCGCCGCCGCATAGCGCGATGCCAGGGCGCCGTTCAATTGCGGCTCCCTTCGAGCTCAGCCACGAAATTTCCGAAAAGCTTCGCTTCCGTGTTGGGCGTCAACTCGGAGCGTAGCACTGCCTCCGCGCCTTCGACCGCGATCCGTGCCGCCAGCGCCTTCAATTCCAGGCGAGCCGCCCGTTCGGCCGCTTCAATCTCCGCTTGAGCGGAGCGCTCGATGGCTTCCGCCTCGGCCTTGGCCTGCGCGCGCAGGCGTTCGGTTTCGGCCTGGGCGCCGCGCTTGGCTTCCGCCCGCATCGTCGCCGCTTCGGCGTCGATTCCCGCGAGTTTTGCCTGCGCGGCGCGGCGGTCCGCCTCGGCCGCTTCGCGGGCGCGCGCGCCCTCGGCTACTTTTTCGGAGATTTCTTGCGCATGATTGCGGAAATAGGGGCCGGCCTTGCCGAGCGCCCAAATCGCCAGACCGAGCACGATCGCAAAGTTCAGCCAGCGGAACACCCAGCCGACGTGGGAGTCGGCGGGAGAGGACTGGTCGTCCTGCGCGAGGGCAGGCGCGGCCATCAGGAGAAAAAATGCAGCAGACGTAGCGGCTTGGCACAACTTCGCCCGGCGCGATACGGGAGCGAAAATCATCGCGCGGCTCCGCCCGACCAGGAAGAAGGCTTATCGAGAATGGCGCGGGCAATCTGGTTGGCGAGCGCGGGGGCCTGGCGTTCGATTTCTGCGCGGGCCGCGGCCGTTTCGGAGTCGATTCGCTTCTTCGCGGCTGTCACTTCTTCCTGCGACCGCGTCCGCATCGCCTTGAGCAGCTTGGCGCGCTCGTCGAGGGCCGCCTGGCGCGCCGCTTCCTGCTCGGCGTAGATCTCGGCGCGCACCTTGCGCAGCCGGTCGTTGTAGGTGTCGAGTTCCTGCTTGGCTTCCGCCTCTACGGCGGCCGCTTCCGCGCGCGCGCCTTCGATGCGGGCCGCTCGCTCGGCCATCACTTTCTGAATGGGGCCGAAAAACGCCCAGCGCATGAAAACGTAAAACAAAAGTACGATGACGACCGTAGGCGCAGCTTCGAGGAACAACTCGCCGAGTTGGTGGAGAATCTCCATCGAGTGGAAAGGTCGCGACTGCTCCCTATTTTAATCTAGTTGGTGCGACTTCGGGTTGGGTCCCCACCCGGCACACACTTCTAGGTCGAGCAAAGCAGAGGATTATCGCATCCGCGCTCGCCGCGGTCAATTGGTTTGGAGCGCCTCCTCGATTGCAGCAGGTCATCGAGATGCGGCGCGACTGCCGGTGGCCGCTTCCGCGAGCAGCGCGGCCAGCTTGCCCGGGTCGGAGACGGGCGGGAAGCAAGTCGTTTCTACGCATACGAAGGCTTGCGGGACGGATGCGTCGAGGTGCGGGATCGTCTCGCGTAGC
>DATJRU010000008.1:0-18194 GCA_035504455.1 Vulcanimicrobiaceae bacterium | reverse complement strand
GTCGCGAGCACGATCAGGTACGCCCAGCCGAGGAAACGGAACGGCTTCGCTTTCAGCGCGAAGAGCAGCCACGCGAGCCCGCCCGCCCAAATCGGCAGCGCGACCGGGCTCAGGAAGAGAATCTGGTCGCTGAGGAAGCGGAGCGGCGAAATCGGAATGTTCTTGTAGAGCTGCGCGTTGCGCACAACCTCGAACTGCGGCCAGCCGTGGCGCGCCTCCCAGAGCAGGTTGGGGAGGAACAGCGCGAGCGCGATGCCGCCCCCGATCCAAATCCATTTCGAAAGCAAAAGCCGCGACTGGCCCGCGAGGATGAGTCCTGCGACGAGCGCGAAACCAAAGAGGAGCATCGTGTGCTTGTTCTCGAGGCCGATGCCGGCGATCGCGCCGAAGGCCAGCCACCATTCGGCCGGTGCGCCTTTCACGATCCGGACCACGAGAAGCGCACAGAGGAGCCAGAAGAGCGGCTCGAACGCGTTCATCGAGAGAAAACTGTCGAATGCGAAATAGGCCGGCGCCCATAAAACCGCGCTCGCCGCAAGGAACTGGCCGTAGCGCCGCGCGCCCAGTTCGCGCGCGAGCATGCCGGTTAGGAAGACCACCGCGGCGCCTGCAAGCACGGGAAGCAGCCGAACCGCCAGCAGCGAATTGCCGAAAGCGTGGCGCTCGAACCACGCCACCAGCGCGATCAGCGGCGGCTGGTCGATATAGCCCCAGGCCAGATGCTCGCCGCAAGCCATGTAGTAAAGCTCGTCGCGGAAGAAGCCGTATCGCGAGACGCCCGCAAGCTGCACGAGCAACTTCATGGCGGCGAGGCCGGCAAAGATCACGGCGGAAGTGAGGATGCGCCCGCGCGTCCGGGCCGCGACGAGCGCGCCCTCGCCAAATGGGTCGACTCGAGTCTCGCTCATGCCGCCGATGCCGACATAGGACTGGTTCTGGCTCCCGGAAAGACATACGGCGGCGCTCAATGCCCCGCCGGCTAAGAACGCCTACGAGACGGCCAGCTCGTTTCTAGTGGGACGCGGAGCCGGCCTCTGGAACCACCGTCGCGCTCTTGATGCTGTCGATATTCGGAAAATTCTTCTCGATGTAGGCCTTCCCTTGCGACGTGATCGCGCCCTGATCCGGCCGCTCGCCGTAGCCGCTGTAGAGATTCTTGACGACGTCCATTCCCTCGGTCACCTGGCCGAACGGAGCGAAGCCCTGGTTATCGAGGAAGGTGTTGGCAGCGAAATTGATGAAGAGCTGCGTGGTGCGCGTGTTGGGACCGGCGGTGGCGAAGACGATGTAGCCGGGCTTGTTGCTCTGCGTCACTGGATCGTCTTTGATGCTGGCATTCTGCCAGGCGCGGTTGACGGCTGGGTCGGGCGTAAGGCCGAACTGGATGATGAAGTTCGGGACCACGCGGAAGAACGGCGCGCCGGTGAAGAAGCCGTGCTTCACGAGGTTGTAGAAACGGTCGGCGCCGATCGGAGCCCAGGCGCGGTTGACCTGCACCACGAAATCGCCCTTCGTGGTGACGAATTTCACTTCAAACACGTCGGGCGCCTTGGCCTTCAAGGTCGCGGGGTGCAGCAAAGCGGGATCGGTTGTCATGTGTGTCCTCGGATGTGTCGCGGTAGTAGTGCTTTTGTGTGCGGGCGCCGGTGTGGCCGATGGGGCCTGCGCCGCGGGGAATGCCGGAACGGCCAAGACAAGTGCGGCTGCTGCGACGAGCGTGCAAAACAACAGTGAATCGCTGATGCGTTTCATTTGAAGCGTCCCTCTCATGGATTTCCTGCTGGCGATTTCGCGAAAGCCTCCACATTTTGCAGGAAGCGGAGCGTATTGCCACCGAGAATCCGCTGGATATTTTCTTCCGAATAACCCCGGTCGAGAAGAGCGTCGGTGATCTGCGGCAGATGCGAGGCGTCCTCCATGCCGTAGGGCATGTCGGCGCCGTCGAAATCAGAGCCGAGGCCGACGTGCTCGACGCCCGCGATTTTGACGGCGTGGTCGATGTGGTCGAGGATATCCGTCCAATCGACGCGCGGCAGCTTTCCCTGCGCCACCAGATCCCGGGTGAGGACGGCGGACTCGATGAGCGTGCGGCTCGTGTCGGAGCCCGCGCGACGGCGCGCCTCTTCCTCGATTTCGCGGCCGAGCTCAGGATTCGCCTTCTCCGCGTCGCGGAATTCCTGGCTGATGAAGCCCATGTTGAAATTGATCTGGACGACGCCACCCTTCGCGGCGAGCGCGCGGATCAGGTCGTCGCGAAGATTGCGCGGCGTAGCGCAAAGCGCGTGGCAGGAAGAGTGAGACGCAAAAACAGGCGCGGCGCTCGTCTCGAGGACGTCGACGACCGCTTTGTCCGACGCGTGCGAGACGTCAACGGCCATGCCGAGCCCGTTCATCTCGCGGATCACGCCCTTGCCGAAATCGCTGAGGCCGTTGTGTTGCGCAGCGGCGGTGGAAGCATCCGCCCAGTCGGTGTTGTGAACGTGCGTCAGCGTCATATAACGCACGCCAAGATCGGCGTATCGCCGGAGGACGCCGAGGTCGTGATTCAGCATGTGGCCGCCCTCGAGGCCCAGCAGAATAGCGATCCGGCCGTCGGCGCGAGCGCGGAGAATATCCACGGAGCTGCGCGCGAGAACCAGGTCTTGCGGATGGCGGGCAATGCTGCGGTGGATCGCCTCGATCTGCACCAGTGCGCGTTGTACCGCTTCGGGACCCGTGATCGTGCCGCGAATCCAGATGGCGAAGAAGATCGCGCCCACGCCACCTTCGCGCATCCGGGGAATATCGATTGAGCCGTCACCGTGCGCGGCGCCAAGGTCGAAATCGCCGGCGAGCAGCCGTTGCGTGGTGTCCACGTGGGTATCGATTACCAGCGACCGCAGGTGCAAGTCGCGTGCCCGGCTGGACACACCGCTCGCCACGCTCAGTTTCGCCTCAGCCATCAGCCCTGCGGCTCCCTTCGTGTCGCATTCCCCGCCTCGATTAAACCACATGTTTGCATCGCAGTGCGCCGTTGAATTCACGACACACGGCAAATTAGGGCTTGCAGGGTGCCAAAACGAACCATGCTAGACTGCCTTCCAGAGTCGTTCCCGGACCTTCCTTATGCCGAGCGAACAGATAGGCGAGTTAAAGAAGTGGGCTGCCGAGCACGCCCGTGAGGGCGCGGAGGGCGCATCTTTGCCGCTGGGCCGGGCCATCGAGCTGATCGGCAAGAATTTCGGCGTCCAAACGCACGAAGTGGCGATTTTGGGGCTTACGCCCGACGAGCGTTCGCTGCGCTTTCTCTCACCGGACGGCCTGCGCATCGTGGGCCAGATTCCGCTCACCAGCACCAACGCACTGGCAGCTCGAACCGCGCGCGAGAAGCGCTCCGAGCTGATCAATCACTTTTCGGTGGTTCCCCACGCCTCGGTCTTCGAGGGCGTGCCCATCAGCGAAACAGAGCGCGGCGACCCGATTCAGAAGATCATGAGTGCCCCGATCGCCGTGGGGCACAAAGTGGTCGGCGTGCTGCAGGTCTCGCGCAAGGGCAAAGGAGCGGCCGATGCGGGCGCCGATTTCACGTATCCGCAGCTTCGCGAGCTGAAAACGATCGCTGACGCGCTCGCGCCCTGCGTGCTGATCTGCATCAAGGAACGCGCGCCGATTGCGTAGCGACTGAAATTCGCCGCTCGCACCGATCCGTTGACGTTTCTTTCACTCCGCCGTAATCGCCCGCTGTGAAATGAGTTGACATCACTCCACCTGCTTGCTAATTTTCGTTCGCAACACATCTTCTCTTAACACGAAGAACGGGAGACACCGCAAGCCAAGCTCATGGCGTTCGTCGCGAAGAAAATCTTCCTCACCAAAGGAACCGGCAAACACCGCGAGCGTCTTTCGAGCTTCGAGCTCGCGCTGCGCAATGCGGGCATTGCCGCCTGCAACATCGTCCGGGTTTCGTCGATTTTTCCTCCCCACTGCAAACTGATCTCGCGCAGCGAAGGTCTGAAGCTGATCAAGCCGGGCCAGGTCGCTTTCACCGTGATCAGCGAAAATCAGACCCGCGAGCCGCACCGCCTGATCGCGGCTGGCGTCGGGCTCGCGCTGCCGAGCGACAAATCGATGTACGGCTATCTTTCGGAGCACCATTCCTTCGGCGAAACGGAAGAAGTCGCCGGCGAATACACCGAAGAGCTCGCCGCCGAGATGCTGGCGACTACCTTGAACGTGGAATTCGATCCCGATCTTTCGTGGGACGAAAAAAAAGAGGTTTACCGCATCTCGAACAAGATTGTCCGCACCATGAACATCACGCAGTCCGCCGTCGGTGATAAGCGCGGGCTGTGGACGACGGTGCTTGCGGCGGCGATTCTGGTAGGCGAAGACGATTAGTTGAGCGGATGTTCGGCCGTCCCCCTCGACGGCAAGTTGCCTCACACCGGGGCTGGTGGCGCGGTAAAGAGCAAATTCCCAAAGGAAAAGCGGATCACATGAGTCGATACACTCCCATGCCGCCCGACAATTTCGGCGGCCTCTCCGAAGAGCACTCGCTCTACGAAACCTCGCGCGCCGTGATTTTCCCGGTGCCGCTCGAGCGCACCACGACTTACGAACACGGAACGCGCAACGGCCCCTCGGCGATTCTGAAGGCCAGCCAGAATATGGAGCTCTACGACGAAGAGCTGGAGCTCGAGCCCTTCAAGCAGATCGGCATCCACACGCTGCCGCCGATCGACACGATGGACGGCACACTCGACGAAGTGATCACCGAGCTTTTCACCGCGCAGTGCGGCCTGCTCGACGACGACAAGTTCCCCGTCGCGCTCGGGGGCGAACACAGCCTCACGCCGCCGCTCGTTTCCGCCATCGTGAAGAAGTACAAGAACCTCAGCGTGCTGCAAATCGACGCGCACGCCGATCTCCGCGACGAGTACCAGGGCAATCCCGCCAGCCACGCGTGCGCGATGCGGCGCGTGCTCGAGTTTTGCCCGGCGGTGCAGGTCGGCATCCGCTCGCTTTCCGTCGAAGAGGCGCAGGCGATTCCGCACTTGCGCACGAAAGTCTACTGGGCCAACGATATTGTGCGCGCGCCGCTCAAAAGCTGGATCGCGAAGGTGCTGAGCGACCTCAGCCCCAACGTCTACCTCACCATCGATCTCGACGGCTTCGACCCTTCGATCATTCCAGCTACCGGCACGCCGGAACCGGGCGGACTCGACTGGTATCAGGTGACGTCGCTGATCCGCGCCGTAGCGCAGCACAAGAAAATTGTCGGGATGGATGTGGTCGAACTGCTCCCGCAACCCGGGCAGCATGCGTCCGATTTCTTGGCGGCAAAGCTGATCTACAAGACCTTGGGATACATTTTTTGCCAGGAGTAGTTTGGCCGCGGGCCGCGTCCGCCCGCGCGAGGCGAAACTGTTCCTGACTTGGGAGGCCCGATGCTTCTTCCTGCGTGGACGGCCCTGCTCACCGATCGCGTGTACCTGGTCGGCGTCTCGATTCATGGACTGCTCGGCTGGATCATCATCGGCTTGCTGGCCGGCTGGATCGCCGGGCATTTGGCGCGCGGCCGCGGGTTCGGCTGCGTCGTCGACGTGATCCTCGGGCTCATCGGCGCCGTGATTGGCGGCTGGATTTTCACGCGCCTGGGAATCTCCGCGGGCGGATTCATCGGCAGCCTCGCGGCGGCGACGGTCGGCGCGGTCGTGCTGGTCCTGATCGCGCGCGTCTTCGCGGGTTCTCGGGACTAGCGCGAGCTCGAACGGTGCCGGAGCTTTCTTCATATGTTCCTCGCGGGACCGAGTCCTAGCGCTTCCACCGAGCCGACGGAATCCAGTAGGCGTATAATGCCCTTAGCCGCCCGAGCGCGGCTCCGTCATGACAATCGAAGAACAGGTCCTCGAAAAACTGCGCGAATTGCCTCCCGAGAAGCAAAAGGAAGTGCTGGACTTCGTCGATCGACTAAAAACGGAGAAGGGCGAGAAAAAACCGCTCCGCAGTTTACGAGGTCTTTGGGCGGGTATGGATATCGATGTCACGGCTGAGGACATTGCCGAAGCTCGACGCGAGATGTGGGGCAACTTCCCCCGAGATATTTCCTGATGCCAGCGGTGCTGGACACTCACGCGGCTGTCTGGTACCTCCTGGATTCTGAAAGGCTGTCGAAAGTCGTTTATTCCCTCATTGACGATGCCGCCGCAGGCGGCGCCCCAACTTACGTTTCCGCCACTTCTCTAGTGGAAGTCGTCTACCTGGTGGAACGGCGGCGCCTCGCGGCCAATGCGTTTGAGACGCTCCTCAAAGAAGTGCGTAGACAAAATCCGATCTTTGCCACCGTCCCCGCCGATTTGCACATCGCTGAGGCACTGCGAAGAGTCCCGCGCAGCGAGGTTCCCGACATGCCGGATCGAATCATTGCGGCGACCGCACTCCATCTTGGCCTGCCGCTCGTTACAAAAGACCGCCGGCTCCAGTCTGTGGGCATTCAGACAATCTGGTAAATCGGAGGCGGTGATTCACAGTCGCTAGCGGGCGGAGAGCCACTGGAAGACGAGCCACACGACCGGGCTCGCCAGGATGAGGCTGTCGATGCGGTCGAGCATTCCGCCGTGCCCGGGCAGCAGCGAGCTCGAATCCTTCACCACCGCGCCGCGCTTATAGGCTGATTCGATCAGGTCGCCCGCTTGCCCCGCGATGTTGGCGAGCGCCGCCGTGATCAGCAACGCCGACGTATCCGTCCCCATCCATTTCGCGAAAAAGATGGCCACCAGCAGCGAGCCGACTACGTTCGCGAACGCGCCTTCCCACGTTTTCTTGGGGCTGAGCGCGGGCGCCATGGGCAGCCGCCCGAGAGAGTGCCCGACAAAATACGCGAAGATGTCTCCCGCCCACACGAGCGCCAGCGTGAAAAGCACGAGCTCGCGACCCACGCGATCGATCTCGTAGATGCGCACCAGGTAGCTGAAAGGCAGCGCGACGAAAAGGATTCCCGCCGAGCTGATCGCGATTCCCGGCAGCACGTCGTGCAGCGAGCGCCGCGTACCGAGGCCAATCGCGACCGCGCCGAAGATGAAAATCAGGAACACCGCCTGGATCGCCAGCGTGCCTCCCGCGGCGTCGCGGACGATGGACATGCCGCCCGCAAAGATGTGCGTTTCCTCGAGGCCGAGCGAGTGCTGCGCGTAAAAGAGCGCGGCGGTGCAGAAGATCGTCCACGTGCGAAAGCCGTGCAGGCCGATTCGCTCGCCCAGATCGAAGAATTCGAGCAGGGCGATCACGGCGACGACCGCAGCGGCGACTGTCAGGATCGCCGACGGCGCCCACCACACCAGAATCACGACGACGGGAATCAGGACGAGCCCGGTGAGGATGCGAACCAGCATCGAAGGGTCAGCCTCGCACCGGCCGGCCGGTGGTCGCGGTGTGCCTTTCGCGGCCGGCGGCCTCGGCACGGGAGGAGGATCCCGCGCGAGCGCGCGGCGCTCCGAGCCCGCCATAGCGGCGCTCGCGCTTCTGATATTCGATCAGCGCCTCGATCAGGCGCGCCCGCGAAAAATCGGGCCACAGCGCCTCGGTGACGTAAATTTCGGCATAGGCAATCTGCCACAGGAGAAAATTGCTCACGCGCATCTCGCCGCTCGTGCGGATCAGCAGGTCAGGATCGGGCAGCCCCGCGGTATAGAGGTGACGCGAGATGTCGTCTTCGTGCACGCGGAAGGACTGGCGATCCTCGGCGTGCGCCTCGGCGAGCAGCGCGTTGAACGCATCCGTCAGCTCGGCGCGGCCGCCGTAGTTCAGAGCGACGACCAATTTCATTCCCGTGTTGCCTTCGGTGAAGCGCATCGCTTCGGCGATGTCCTTGCGCACGCCCTCGGGAAGCTGCGCGGAGCGCCCGATGAAGACCATGCGGATGTTGTTCTTGTGGATCAGCGGCAACTCGCGCTTCAGGTAGTCGCGCAGGAGGCGCATCAGGAAGTCCACTTCCGTCTGCGGGCGGCGCCAATTCTCGAGCGAGAATGCATAGAGTGTCAGGCACGGCAGGTGAAGCTGCGCGCACGTCTCGATCACGCCGCGTGCTGCCTTCACTCCGGCGCGATGCCCCGCGATGCGCGGCAAGTGGCGGCGCTCGGCCCAGCGGCCGTTGCCGTCCATGATGATGGCCACGTGATCGGGAAGCCGCTTCGCGTCGAGCTTTTCGAGAAGTTCCGCTTCCTCGCGGTTGGCGGGCTTTAGCAGGTCGCTGGCTTTCACCGGAAATCGCTCAAAGGATGCAGGTTATGCGCGCACAGAAAAATGTTCGCAAGCGAAAGTAGCATACGAAACGAACGGCGCGCAACACCAGTGGGCCAGGAAAACTGGTTTCTCAGCAGCTAAAGAGCAGAAACCGCGTGGTAGGCACGGTGCCACAGCGCGGCGAAGATGTGCCAGGGAGGGGCGTGCGGATGCGCGAGCGAGCCGCTAAGCCCGGCGGCGGAGGGGTTGAAAATGGCGACGTACACAAGGATCAGCGTGAGGACGATCATGATGATGCTTGAAGCCCAGGCGATGATGTTGAAGGTCCAGCCATTCACGTGGTCGCCCATCAGGTCGCGGCGGTTGATCAGCAGCAGGATGAAAATCAGGACCACCGGCAGCCAGATGCCGTTGCCGACCTGTGAGTAGAGCAATATCTTCCACAGCGGCGCGCGCGGCACGAGAACGATTCCCGCCCCAAGAATGATCAGCAGCGTGTAGAGCGAATAGAACGTCGGCGCTTCCTTGAATTTGCGGTCGAGCCCGGCCTCGAATCCCAGTCCCTCGCAGATCACGTGCGCCGTCGAAAGCGGCAGAATCGACGCGGCGAAAAGCGACGCGTTGAGCAGGCCGAACGCGAAAAGCCCGCCCGCCCACTTTCCCGCCAGCGGCACCAGCGCCTGCGCCGCTTCTTTCGCGCTCGAAATATTCGTTAGTCCGTGGAGATTCAGCGTCGCGGCGCATGCCACGATGATGAAGAACACGATCGCCATGCACGAGATGCTGCCGACCAGCACGTCCAGCCGCGCGTGCTTATACTGGCGCGGGCCCACGCGCTTTTCGACGAACCCCGCCTGCATGTAGAAAAACTGCCAGGGCGCGATCGTGGTGCCGACCAGCCCGATGAGCATCAGCAGATAGGGCGCGTCCATATGGACTGACGGAATCACGGTTTGTTTCGCCGCGTAGATCCAGTTCGGCTTGGCGAGAAAGGCCGACGCCACATAGGAAAGGTAGAACGCGCAAGCCACAAGGAAGATTTTCTCGACGATCCGGTACGTCCCGTAGACCACCAGCAGCCACACCAGCACCGCCGCGATCGGCACGGAAATATAGCGGCTGACGTGCAGCACCTCGCCGCCTTCGGCGATCCCCGAAAACTCCGCGACGGTGTTAAAGAGATCGACAGCCAGCGCCGCGATCATCACGAAAAACGTCGACCGGAAGCCGAACTCCTCGCGGATCAGGTCCGACAGCCCCTTGCCCGTCACGACGCCCATGCGCGCGCACATCTCGCCGCTCACGTACAGCGCGATCGTCATCGGGATCAGCGACCAGAGCAGCGCGTACCCGAACTGCGCTCCCGCCGCCGAGTAGGTGCTGATGCCGCCCGCATCGTTGTCGACGTTCGAAGTGATCAGCCCCGGCCCCACCACCGCCAAGAACAGCGCGATGCGACGCTGCATCGGCCGCGTGCGGCGCGAGAAATCCTTGCCGCGCTTCGCGAGGCGCGAGTAGGTGTCGACGAGCGTAACCCAAGTGTTCATGGCGTTGTGCTGCGATCCCCGGGAACAACCGGCGCGAAGCCGGCCTTATCTCTCTCTGCAACTTGCGTCTATAGCTTCGCGCAGAGGCGGCTCACGACGTCGTCCACCGTGATCGACCCGATCGGATGGTTCTCGTCGTTGACCACGGTCAGGCTGCGCAGATTGTACTTGTCGAAAAGCTCGAAGACGTCGTTGTCGCGCGTGTCGGTGCGCACCGAAAGCAGCGGCTCGAAGATGATCTCGCCCATGCGCTGGTCGCTATCCGCCAGCAGCATTCGAGCGAGCGGAACCACTCCCGCCAAGGCCGCCTCCCGGTTGATCAATACGATGTTGTCCAGCTGGTCCATCGGCACTTCGTGGAAGCGGATGAAATCGACCACCTCGCCGCGCGTCGCGTCCTCTCCCACAACCACCAGTTCCGTGGTCATCATTCCGCCGGCAGTGTTTTGGTCAAAGCGCATCAACTGCTGCACTTCCTGCGCCTCGGGCACGTCCATCTCCTCGAGGACCTCTTTCGACTTCGCGGGCTCGAGGCTCTGGATCAGGTCGGCCGCCGCGTCGGGACTCATCTCCTCGATGATCTCGGCGGCCTTTTCGGGGTCGAGTTTCTCGACGACCTGCGTCTGCAAGCGTTTATCGAGCTCGGCGATCGTTTCGGCCGCAATCTCTTGGTCGAGAGACGCGATGATCGATTGGCGCTCGTCCGGCGAAAGCTCTTCCATCAGGTCGGCGATGTCGGCCGGATGGAGCTGGGCAAGCTTCTGGCTCGTGAGCCGAAGTTTCACGCGGCGCAGCGGGTCCGGCTCAATCAAATTGACGAATTCCCAACGGATCGTCCGCTGCGGCAGCCTGGTTTGTAGGCGCCGGCTGGCCGTTGGAGGAACCACGCCCTGCAGCAGGCGCCCCAGGGCGCCGCGCAACCCGACGTCCACCTCGATGATGCGCAACTCCGTATTGCCGTTGGTGCGCTGGTCGGCCAGGTCCACGTCGTTGATGCGGACAACTTTGCGGCCGTTGGTGTCGATGATCTGCTGGTCGAGGAGGTCCTTGCGAACCGCGAGCCAGGCCTCGTTCGACTGGTAGAGATCGAGCGCTGATTCGTCGGTCGTCAGATGGATGCGCCCCGGCTCGACTGTAGCGATCTGGTCGAAGCGGACGACCAACGAGCGATATTGCCCGCGGGCAAGCAGAAGACGCGAGATGCGGTTGGGCTGCTCTTCGGGCACGATGAACATTTCCTTCACTCGACCGACGATATTTCCGGCCGAATCGTAGGCCCGTGCGCCCAAAAGTTCCGTTGCGTGCAGCATAGCTGGCTCCTTTCGGCCGGTCCGCACATCCGGGCAAAAAAAAAGCCCGAGACCGGCGATGCTTCCGGCCACGGGCAGAACGAAAAAGCTGCCTCGCGCTACTTCAGGCCGGGCCTCGCCTCCCTGTCCCGTCGCGCCCGCGTAAGGGTCGCGTCTGAACCGTTAGCGAAAACAAGCGGGAAGACGGCTGGCGCTCGCCGGAAATTGCCAGACGAACCGGCGGAGCCGCTACTTCCTGCCTCCGAATTGGAACGCGCTTCCATAAAAATGCGCATGCCCGATTTGACTACTAAAGGCTTACGGAAATTTTGTCAAGCAAAGACTGACTCATGAATGAAGTTTTTAGCGCGAAAGAAGCATGTTCGTGGGCGTGACGCCGCGACGACGGCAATCGGCTGCATACAAGTCCCAATACGTTCCGTTTATGTACTCGCGAGGGCCATAGCCGAGCGCGCGAGCCACTCGATCGATCGCCCGCGGCGCTCCCTCGAGCTCGAGGAAAATGCCGACCGGTGTTTCATCGAGGTCCAGGTGAAGGCTTGGAAGACGGAACGTGCTCCGATATTTCTCATATCGGAAGGTGGGCCGCAATCCGATCGAGCGCAGGGCCGCCGGCCAGCCTTCCGGCGATTCGACCGCGACTTCCCTCTCGAGCTTTTGCTTGTAGCGCGTGCGCGGGGACTCGCGGACAGGCGCTTTCGAGGTGAGCACCCCTCGGCGAGGGCCGCCGGAGATCAGCTTCGACGGAGCGGGAGTCTCCACGCGAAGGCGCAGCAGGCGGCGCCGGCTGCGGAAATCGGAGTCGGGCGTGTCGTAGAGCGTGTTTTGCTCGAGGACGCGGCCGTGCTGCGTCGCGCCGAGGCGCTTTAGGCGGCGGATCAGCGCTGGGAGGTCGGCAACGCGCAGCTTGATTTCGGTTTCGCGAGCGGTGCGCAGTGGGCGAAGCATATCGAAAGCGCGATCGAGTATAGCGCACGGCGCGCAGTGCTTCGCTTGCAGGACCGCGCAGGCGATCAAGGTTGTTGCCAAGCCCGGGATGTGCCAGCATAATCGCATTCCTGCCGGGCGTTGAAGCGAGAGCATGACCGAACCGACCACGCCGTTAATGCAGCAATATCACGCCGTCAAAAGGCAACATCCCGGCGCGCTGCTGCTCTTCCGTCTGGGCGATTTCTACGAACTCTTCTACGACGATGCGGTGGTGGCGTCGCGCGTCCTGCAGATCACCCTCACTTCGCGCAACAAGGAAAAGGGCGACCGCGTTCCCATGTGCGGCGTGCCCTACCACGCCGCCGAAAATTACATCGCGCGCCTGATCCGCGCCGGCCACAAGGTGGCGATCTGCGAGCAGATGGAGGAGCCGGGACCTGGCAAGAAGATCGTGCGCCGCGAGGTGATCCGGGTGCTCACGCCGGGGACGGCGACGGGCGCGTCGCTGGTTGAGCCGAAGGAGAATAACTTTCTTGCGGCGGTCGCGCGCAGTGCGGGCGCGAATGCCGCGATTGCCGGCGGCCGCGGGACAGGCCGCGCCGGCGAGGCGCGGATCGGCCTCGCGTTCGTCGATCTTTCTACCGGCGATTTCCGTGCCACCGAGTTCACGGGCGAAAAGGCCGAAGCGCGTTTGCGCGACGAGCTCGGCATCTTGCGCCCCCGCGAGATTCTGATCCCGCAGCCCACCACTCTTTTCCCCGCCGCCGCGCCTACGCATCTCAACGGATCGGGCGCCGTCGAAACGCGCCTCGACGACTGGATCTTCGAGAGCAACTACGCCACCCGCGAGCTGCAGGCTCATTTCCGCGTGGCCGCGCTCGACGGCTTTGGTCTGGCCGCGCACCCGCAGGCAACCGCGGCTGCCGGCGCGATCGTCCATTACCTGCGCGAAACCTCCGCCATCGGCGCGCGCAAGCCGGAAGACACCGCCGCGATCCCGTCGCTGCGGCCGGCGGGGACGGGCCTCGAGCACCTCGACCGCATCGCCTATTACGAGCAGCAGGATGCGATGATCCTCGACCAGGTGACGACGCGGAACCTGGAACTCGTCGAGCCGGCGGCGGGAGACGATGCTTCGTCCACGCTAGTGAGGGCCGTCGACGAAACCGCCACCGGCATGGGCGCGCGCCTGCTGCGAAGCTGGCTCCTGCGCCCCGAAATTTCGCTCGATGAGATCGAGGAGCGCTTGGGAGCGGTCGCGGAGCTGAAATCGCGAACGGTGGCCCGCGAAGAAATCCGCAAAGAGCTCGAAGGAATCCTCGACCTCGAGCGGCTGACGAGCCGGATCACCCTGGGCGTCGCCACGCCTCGCGACCTGCTCGCGCTGCGCGGCTCGCTCGAAATTATTCCCTCGCTGCGCGCTCTAGCCGTCTGCGGCAACACCTTGCGCGCGCCCGAGGGAGAAGACAGCGCATCCGCTGCCGGACCGGCGCCGGTCGGGGCGAGACTCTGCTCGCTGAAAGAGCAGATGGACGAACTGGCCGACGTGCGCGGCGCCATCGCCAGCGGCATTTCCGACGACCCGCCGGTCCTCCCGAACGAGCCGGGCGTAATCCGCCAGGGGTTCCACGCCGAACTCGACGAGCTTCGTACCATCCTCAAGGAAGGCCGCCAGATCATCGCCGCGATGGAAGAGCGCGAGCGCAAGCGCACCGGGATCGCCTCCCTCAAGATCCGCTACAACCAGGTCTTCGGCTACTACATCGAGGTCTCCAAGCCAAATCTCTCGCTGGTGCCGTCCGATTACGAACGTAAGCAGACGCTGGTGAACGCCGAGCGATTTACCTCGGGCGAGCTCAAAGAGCATGAGCGCAAGGTGCTGACCGCCGAGGACCGCGTCCTCGAAATCGAGCGGCGGCTTTACGGTGAGATTCGCGAATCGATCGCCCGGGAAGCAGGGCGTCTGCGCCGGACCGCCGCAGCCGTTGCGCAGCTCGACGTCCTGGTGAACTTCGCGCGCATCGCAGCCGCCCGCAACTACACGCGCCCCGACTTCACCGAGAAGGCGATCGCGAGGAAAGGCACGCGCGGCGCGCTGCTCATCGCCAGTGGACGCCATCCCGTGATCGAAAAGCTGCTGGAGGAGCGCGGCGAGCGGTTCGTCCCCAACGACCTCTACCTGGGCGACGACTCGCAATTCCTGCTGGTGATCACCGGCCCCAATATGGGCGGCAAGTCGACCTACCTTCGGCAGGCAGCGCTGATCTCGATCCTGGCGCAAGCGGGCTCGTTCGTCCCGGCGGCCCAGGCGAAGCTGCCGATCCTCGACCGTGTATTCACCCGGATCGGCGCGTCGGACAGCCTGGCGCGCGGCCGCTCGACGTTCCTGGTCGAGATGAGCGAGGTAGCCGCAATCCTGAATACGGCGACACCCGCCAGCCTGGTGCTCCTCGATGAGGTCGGCCGCGGCACCGCCACTTTCGACGGCCTCTCGATCGCCTGGGCGGTGGTGGAGTCCCTGCACGGGAGCGCCCGGCCCAGAACCCTCTTCGCCACCCATTACCACGAGCTCACCGAGCTGGAGCAGCTCCTGCCGGGCGTCAAGAACGTCCACGTCTCCGTGCAGGAAGCCGGCAACGACATCGTCTTCCTGCGCCGCGTAGAACCGGGAAGCGCCGACAAGAGCTACGGCATCGAAGTAGCGCGGCTCGCGGGGCTGCCCAGCGACGTCATCTCGCGAGCCCGCGAAATTCTCCGCGAGCACGAGCGCAAGGAGGACCGCCTGACGGAGGAGCTCTCCGGGCATAGTACGCCGGGATCGGCGACGCCACCCCCGCGGCAAGCGAGTTTTACGGCGATCGACGAATCGGTGCTTGAAAAGCTACGGAGTGCAGATCTGGACAAGCTGACGCCTCTCGAGGCGCTGAATTTGCTCGCGGCGTTGCAAAAGCAGTTACAGTGACAAGTGGCTACCGGCAAAGGCTGGTGACACTTTATGAGCAAGGCGATGCGCGTGCTGGGCTTGATGTCCGGAACGTCGGCCGACGGAATTGACGCCGCGCTGGTGCGCATATCCGGGGCGCCGCCGGAGATCTCAGCCGAGTTTGAAGCGCATCACCACGTACCCTTCCGGCCGTTCGTCCGCGAAACCGTCCTGCGCCTCGCCAATGGGGCCCCCACCACCACCGCTGAAATCAGCGAGCTGAATTTTCTCCTGGGCGAGGAGCTTGCGCGGGCCGCGCTGGCCGCATCCAAAAAATGGCGCATCCCCATGAACGAAATCTCCTTGATCGGCTCGCACGGGCAGACGGTGTTTCACCTGGGCGCCGCGGCGCGGATTCAAGGCAAGGTGCGCGCGCCCTCGACCATGCAGATCGGCGACATCAATGTGATTGCCGAGCGCACCGGCGTCACCACGGTCGGCGACTTTCGTCCCGCGGACATGGCCGCCGGCGGCCAGGGCGCGCCGCTCGTCCCGTTTGTCGATTACCTGCTGTATCACGACGCGAAGCTCGGCCGCGCCGCGCTCAACATCGGCGGCATTGCCAACGTCACCGTGATTCCCGGCGGCGCGAAGCCGGGCGATATTTTCGCGTTCGACACGGGGCCGGGCAACATGGTGGTCGACGCGCTGGTCGAGCAGATCACCCGCGGCAAGGCCTCCTACGATCGCGATGCGCGGGTTGCGCTCAGCGGCCGCACGATCCCCGAACTCCTGCTGCGGCTGATGCGCGAACCCTACCTGCGGAAAAAGCCGCCGAAGTCCGCCGGGCGCGAGCAGTTTGGCAAGCCCTACGCGGCCGAGCTACTGGCCTGGGGGCACCGGCATCACGCCGGTCCGGCCGATATCGTGCGGACGGCGACCGTTTTCACCGCGCTCTCGATCGCCGATGCCTTCCGCCGGCTGATTTTGCCGCGCACCGATGTCGATGAGCTGATTGTCACCGGCGGCGGCGCGAAAAATCCGCTGATCATGGCGCAACTGGCCGCGGCGATTCCGGGCATCGAGATCATTCCGCCCACGCACTTCGGCGTGCCGCCGGAAGCGAAAGAGGCGTTTGCGTTCGCGGCGCTGGCCTACGAGACGTATCACGGGCGGCCCAGCAACGTGCCGTCCGCGACCGGCGCCCGGCATCCGGTGGTGCTCGGCAAGGTCGTCCACGCGCCGCCCAAGAGCGGCGGCAAGAAATAGCAGGCTGAATTTGCGACATTCCACGACGCGAAGCCAAAAGAGCCGGCCAGTTCGAACGAGAGCATCGCGATGCGCGCTCTTGGCCGCGCTTGCCGTGGTCGTAGCGTGCGCGGACTGCGGAAGCGCCACCCAGGCAAGCGCGCCGGGTGCCGTCAATTTCCTGATCGAGTCGATGCCCACCAACCTCGATCCCCGCATCGGCACCGACGCGCAGTCCCAGCATCTCGACGCGCTGATCTACGACGGTCTCGTGAAACTCGACTCGCAAATGAAGATCGTCCCCGACCTCGCCGAGCGATGGGAGACGCCTGACGCCGATACCTACATATTTCACCTGCGGCGCGGCGTGAAATTCCACGACGGGCGCGCGTTTACTTCCGCCGACGTAAAATACACGTTCGATTCGCTCATGTCCGGCGAGGTGAAATCGGTGAAGCGCGGCACGTTCCCGATGGTCGAATCCGTCGAGACGCCCGACGCCTACACGGTCGTCTTTCATTTGAGCCGGCCGTACGCGTCGTTCCTGTGGAACCTCACGTCGATGGCCCTTGGCATCGTCCCAGCGGGCTCGGGACACGCGCCGTCGAGCGACCCGATCGGCACCGGGCCCTTCCGCTTCGTCAGCATGACGCTGGATCAGCAGATCGTCCTCGACCGCAATCCCGATTATTTCGGCGGCGTCCCGAAAATCGACGAGGTGCGTTTCCGCATTGTTCCCGACGCGATCACCCGCGCGCTCGAACTGCGCAAAGGCACGGCGGATATCGGCGGCGTGACGTCGCTCACCCCGGACATGGTCGTCGCGCTAGGAAAGGAACCGGGAATCGCGACCGACGATCAGCCGGGCACGGAAATCGCCTACGTCGCGATGAATTTCGACGATCCGATTCTCGCCCACCGCGAGGTGCGCCAGGCGCTCGCCTACGCTACCGACCGCGCGTCGCTGATCCGCTATCTGCTGCGCGGCCAGGCGCGCGCCGCCGCGAGCCTGCTGCCGCCGAATCACTGGGCCTACGACCCCAACGTTCCGCAATATCCTTACGACCCGGCGCAGGCGGAAAAGCTGCTCGACGCAGCCGGCTTCCCGCGCGGCGCGGATGGCGTCCGCTTTCACATCACGATGAAGACTTCGACGGAAGAGTCGACGCGCCTGTTGAGCGAGGCGCTCGCCGGCGAGTGGCGCCGCGTCGGCGTCGTGCTCGACCTGCGGCCGCTGGAAATGGCGACCCTGCTCTCCGACATCGGGCACGGCAGCTTTCAGCTCTACACTCTGCGCTGGGTCGGCGCGAACAACGACCCCGACATTTTCGATTACGTCTTCGATTCGCAGCGTATGCCGCCGCTCGGCGGAAATCGCGGCCACTACCGCAATCCGGCGCTCGACGCGCTGATCGACCAGGAAAAAATCGAGATGGATCAGGCGAAGCGGAAGGCAATCCTGGCGGAAATTCAGCAGATCGTGGCGAAGGACGAGCCGTACATCAACCTCTGGTACACCGATAACGTCTGCGTTCACCGCACGCGCGTCACTGGAATCACGCTCGCCCCGACGGGCAGCTACGATTTCCTCGATGCGGTTTCACTTCAGTAGGGCGAAGAGCTCCGTACGACCAAACCACAAAACGCTGTTGTCTTTTGTACTGACCGCCTTCCCTTCAGGGCGCCTTTTCGCGCCATCGCACAATCTGTAAGCAGGCCCCTTGGCAGCTTGAAGCGTCGAAAGCCGCGGAGCGGCGATTGTACTCAGCCCGGCACGAAGCCCGCCTGCCGCCGAGGCAGGCGCGGCGCAGTGCCGGGACCGAAACGGCCCACGCATCCAGCCCCGGAGGGGCGATTGACTCTTTTTGGCGAAGCTGTACTTAGAGAGGGTCTTTTCTTCGAATCCCTCGGCACGCGATGGACGGGGAAAATTCGAGTACTATTCGCCGAGGGCCTTGCGGATTTCGGATTCCGGCAGCGCGCCTTCACGCGCCACGAACCAGCTATCGTTCTCGA
>DATJRU010000007.1:0-7807 GCA_035504455.1 Vulcanimicrobiaceae bacterium | reverse complement strand
TGCTTTGGTCGCGTCGCGCCACATGATGGAAGCGCAGCCTTCCGGTGAAATTACGGAGTACACCGAATTTTCGAGCATGTAGATACGGTCGCCAACCGCCGTCGCCAGCGCGCCGCCCGAGCCGCCTTCGCCCGTGATCGTCACCACGATCGGCACGGCGATGCGCGACATCTCGCGCAGGTTGAGCGCGATCGCTTCCGCCTGCCCGCGTTCCTCGGCGTCCACGCCCGGATACGCGCCCGGCGTATCGACGAACACCACGATTGGCCGGCCGAACTTCGCCGCCAGTTGCATCGCGCGCAGCGCCTTGCGGTAGCCCTCCGGCTTTGCCTGGCCGAAGTTGCGCGCCAGCCGCTGCTTCGTGTCGCGGCCCTTCTGGCTGCCGATCACCATCACGGGCTTCCCGTGGTAGCGGGCCATGCCGGTGAGCAACGCCGGATCGTCTCCGTAGTGCCGGTCGCCGTGAATCTCGCTGAACTCCTCGAACAGCAGCCGGATGAAATCCTCGGTGTAGGGCCGCTGCGGGTGCCGGGCCAATTGGAGCTTTTGCCATGCGTCGAGATGCGAGTAGAAGTCGCGTTTCAGCTCGTCGACTTCATGGCGAATCCGCTCGATCTCCGCCGCGCCCACGTCCGCCGGGTCGGTGAGGTTGCTGAGCGCGGTGACGTCCCGTTCGAGCGCGTTGATCTCGAGCTGCCTCATTTTCTGCTTGTCTTTGGAGGGTTGCGCGGCCGGGGACGTCTTCGGCTCGCGCGTCGCGGATGCCGTCTTCGCGGCGGCGTTTTGCCGGGCCAGCGCGCGCTCTTCGCGGAGCCGCTTCGCGCGCGCGGCACGCAGGCGCCGGAGCCTTTCACGCGCCAGCTTCCTCTTCTCGGTCTCTTCGCTCACTGCACCACCGCGACCGAATCGTCTCCGCAGATTTCGCGCACGCGCTCGAGAAGCTCGTGATCCGCTTTCACCGCGCTGGATGCTTCGAGCGTCGCTTCGCTGCCGTCTTCCGTCACCAGGTCGAACGCCACCTTGCATCGCCCCGGATGGCTGGAGAAAAGTTCCTTGAGTTGATCGAGCGCCGAGGGATCGATCGCCGCGAGCGAGACGCGCACGCGCAGCAGGCTCGGCGCGCCGTTGCCCCCGTTCGTTCCGTTCGCCCCGTTCCCGGATTTCGCTGCCTGCTCGATCATGCGCTCGATCGGCCGCGCGTCGGAGACGATCACCCGCGTCCCCACGTCCTCCACCGCCACGCGGCCCTTCACCAGCAGAGGCGTCGCCGTCTTCAAAATGAGCTCGAGCTTCTGGAATGCCTCGGGGAAGGCCAGCGCTTCGATCACTCCGGTGCGGTCTTGCAGGGTGAGGATCGCCCACTTCGCGCCGCGCTTCGATCGCATCGGCCGCGCCTGCACGATGATGCCGGCCACGACGATGTCCTCGTTGTTGCGCCGCCCCTCAATCGTCGAAAGCTCCACAGCCTGCAAATCCTTCAGCCTGCCCGCGTATTTATCGAGCGGATGTCCGGAAATGTAGAAGCCTAGCGTGGCGTATTCCGCCGCCAGCAGTTCGTGCTCCGGCCATTCCGGCTCATCCGGCAGCGCTTCGGGCGCTTCCACCGGCGCGGCTTGGCCACCGCCCATGAACAGACCATGCTGACCGCTTTCCTTGGCGCGCTGCGTCTTCTGCGCGCGCTCCATCGCCCGGTCGATCACCGCCATCATCTGCGCCCTGTGTGCCCCTAGCCCATCCAGCGCTCCCGCGCGGATCAGGCTTTCGAGCACGCGCTTGTTCATCAGCCGCGCGTCCACCGCTTCGCAGAACTCATAGAAGTTCGTGAATTTGCCCAACGTTTCGCGCGCGCCCAGAATCCCGCGCACGGTGTTCTCGCCGACGTTCTTGATCGCCGCCAGCCCGAACCGGATGCTGTCGCTCACCGGCGTGAAGTTCATGTCGCTCGAATTCACGTCCGGCGGCAGCACGGTAATTCCCATGCTCCGCGCCTCGTTGATGTACTTCACCACCTTGTCTGTGTTCCCGGTTTCCGACGTCAGCATCGCCGCCACGAATTCCACCGGGTAATGCGTCTTCAGCCACGCCGTCTGATAGGCCAGCAGCGCGTACGCGCACGAGTGCGACTTGTTGAACCCGTAGCCCGCGAATTCGGCCATCAGGTCGAACATCTTCTCGGCTTTTTTCGCCGGCACTTTGCGCGCCTGGCAGCCCACCAGGAATTTTTCGCGTTGCGCTGCCATCTCCTCCGGCTTCTTCTTGCCCATCGCGCGCCGCAGCAAATCCGCGTCGCCCAGCGAGAATCCCGCGAGTTTGTTCGCGATCTGCATCACCTGCTCTTGGTAAACGATCACGCCCCAGGTCTCCGCCAGGAACTCCTCCAGTTCCGGCAGGTCGTACGCCACCTTTTTCTTCCCGTGCTTGCGCGCGATGAAGTCGTCGATCATGCCTCCCTGGATCGGGCCGGGGCGGTAGAGCGCGTTCAGCGCAGTCAGATCCTCGAGGCGCGTCGGCTGGTAGCGCTTCAGGATGTCGCGCATGCCGTGCGATTCAAACTGGAAGATGCCGGTCGTGTCGCCGCGCGAAAAGAGCTCGTAGGTCGGCTTATCGTCGAGTGGAAGCCCCGGCAGATCGAGCGTCACGCCACGATTCTGCTGCACCAGCCGCACCGCGTCGTCGAGCACCGTTAGCGTCGTCAGCCCGAGGAAGTCCATCTTCAGCAGGCCGATCCGCTCGAGCGCGTTCATGTCGTACTGCGTCGTGATTTCGTCTTTGCTCGACTTGTACAGCGGAACGATTTCCGTGAGCGGCTGCGGCGAAATCACCACCCCCGCCGCGTGCGTCGAAGCATGCCGCGCGAGGCCTTCGAGCCGCAGCGCCACTTCGACCAGCTCCTTCACGCGCTCATCCGTCTTCCGCAGCGAATCGAGCTGCGGCGTCTGCTTCAACGCGTCCTCGAGCTCGATGTTCAGCGTCGTCGGGACCATCTTCGCGATCTTGTCCACTTCGCCGAACGGCATATCCAGCGCGCGCCCCACGTCTTTCAGCGCCGCTTTCGCCGCCATCGTCCCGAACGTGATGATCTGCGCCACGCTCTTTTCGCCGTAGGTCCGGCGAACGTAATCGATCACCTCGCCGCGCCGCCGCATGCAGAAATCGATATCGATATCGGGCATGGACACGCGCTCGGGATTCAGGAAGCGCTCGAACAGCAAGTCGTATTGCAGCGGATCGACGTCCGTAATCTGCAGCGCGTAGCCGACGAGGCTTCCCGCCGCCGAGCCGCGCCCCGGGCCAACCGGCACCCCTTGCGCGCGCGCGTAGCGAATGAAGTCCCACACGATCAGGAAGTAGCCGGCGAAGCGCATCTTCTGGATCATCTGGATTTCGGACGTCAGCCGTTTCTCGTATTCCGCAAGCGAATGCCGCAGCGAACCTGCCTTCGCCAATCGTTCGAGCTGCGGCACACGCGATGCAAAGCCTTCGCGCGCCACCTTCTCGAAATACGAGTCGGCCTCCATCCCATCCGGCACCTTGAATTCAGGGAAGGGATTCGTCACTCGCTGGATCTTCACGTTGCAGCGGTCGGCGATCGCGACGGTCCGGCTCAGCGCCTCCGGCAGCTCGCCGAACACCTGCGCCATCTCCTCCGCCGTCTTGAAATAAAATTGGTCGGTCGCGAATTTCATCCGCTGCGAATCGTTCATCGTCTTGCCCGTCTGGATGCACATCAGGATTTCCTGTGCGTGGGCGTCCGATTTCTTCAGGTAGTGGCAATCGTTCGTCGCCACCAGCGGGATGCCGCTCTCCTTCGAGAGTTTCACCAGATCGCGGTTGATTCGCGGATCGACTTCCAGGCCCTGGTCCTGCACTTCCAGGAAGAAATTCCCCTTCCCGAAAATGTCGCGCAGCCGGTACGCGTTCGTCTTGGCCTGTTCGTACTTCTCGCTCAGCAGCGCATCCGCCACTTCGCCGCGCAGGCATGCCGAAAGCGCGATCAGTCCTTTGCTGTGCTGCGCGAGCAGGTCGTGATCGACGCGTGGTTTGTAATAGAAACCGTCCAGAAATCCGGTCGAGACCAGCTGGATCAGGTTCTGGTAGCCCTCTTCGTTCTCGCAGAGCAGCACCAGGTGGTTCGACCGCTCGGCATCCGCGCCCCGATTCTTGTGGTTATCCGGCGCGACGTACACCTCGCAGCCGATGATCGGCTTCACGCCGTGCGTGGTGGCCTTGTGGTAGAAGTTCGCCGCCGCAAAGAGGTTGCCGTGGTCCGTCACCGCCACGGCTTTCATGCCTTGGCGCGCGGCCGTTTCGGTCAGCTCGCCGATTTCGCAAGCTCCGTCCAGCAGAGAGTAGTCCGTATGTAGATGTAGGTGTACGAATTCGGGAGAAGCGGAGGATGCCATGCGAAGTCATTCTAACAAAAACGCGAGCGCGAAGTTTCTCCAAATTTGTGCTCCGCAGGGCCGCGCGATTTTTCGGCCGCAACTTTCGTCGCGCGGGCGGGTTTGATTCCGGTGGCGGCGTGCGCCCGCAGAGGAACGTACAGTGCGCCGCACGTGGGGCAACTTGGAGTGCAACCGCGGTTGCCCGAAAACAATCTCACTACAGTGGGCCACCAGCGGCCGCGGGCGAGCATTCGTCGCAGTCACGCTGTTCGCTCCGCCGTGAACGGCCCCGACCAAAGGAGAGGGGAAGAGGGCCATGTCACGTAGATCCATTTATCTCGCGTTATTATCTGTGGCGCTTCTTACGTTCGGAGCTTCGGGCGCGCACGCCCAAGCGTGGAATTCCAGCTCGAGCGCCGGTCCCGGTTTCTGGAATCGCGGTTTCGAGATCACTCCATTCGGTGGTTCACGCTTCGGTGGCGTCATCGATCTCAATTCCTCGTCGCCCACGAACGTCGACAACCTCGGTATCCGCAGCGGTTGGGACTACGGCGCCATGCTCGACGTCGATCTCTTCCCACACGCGCAGGCCGAGTTCATGTGGGACCAGCAGCCCACCGTCTTCAGCCAGAATTACTTCGGCGGCGGCTCGAGCCGTATCGGCGAGGCGAGTCTCTCGTCCTTTCAGTGGAGCTTTCTCTATGAGTTTCTCCAGCCCGGCAACAAATTCCAGCCCTACGCCGTAGGCGGCATCGGCTTCACCAGCTACAACACGAACGGGATCATCGACCTCGGGAACCAACTCGCCTTTAACGTGGGCGGTGGCGTGAAATATTTCTTCACGCCGCACTTCGGCCTGCGGCTTGAAGCTCGCTACATGCCCTCGCGCACGACGGAGGGAGTGGGCGAATACTGCGATCCCTTTTACGGTTGCTACGAGGCTGCCATCCACAACTACGCGAACCAAGGCATGGCCAACGTCGGTGTGATCTTTCGCTTCTAGCGGGAAGAGCGCAGATGGCGGGCGCCGGCGGCTTCGTCAGAAGTCGCCGGATTCCTGCGTATAGCTGAATCCCGGCAGGCTCGCGGAAGCGCCGTTCTTTGAAACTTTCACGCGCACCGGCGGATCGGTCTCCGACCCCGCCTTGCGCAGGACGGCATAGGTGGCCAGCGCCTCGCTATAGACTTTCGTGACCAGAAAGGCGTCGCCGCCGTCGTCCTTCTTCCAAACCTGCCCGACCTGAACCTTCTTCACGCTCACGGTATGACTGTAGCTACGATCCGCCGGAGCCGTCAATACCGACGCCCGCGGGATTGCCATAACGCCGTCCCGGGCCGAGGACACGTGGTACACGCGCCCCGCAGCCTGTGGATTTCCTCGCCAGACTTTTCGTAGCTTCCGCGCGCGCCTTTGTGGCATCTTATTGGACAGAGAGTTGGGGATGGCTGAGACCAAAAACATCGCCGTGGTTCTCTTCCAGTTGGGCGGTCCGGACTCGCAGGAAGCCGTCGAGCCCTTCCTCTTCAATCTTTTCTCCGATCCGGACATCATCAATTTCCCCGGCTCCTTTCTCGCTCGTAAGACGCTGGCGAAATGGATTTCGTCCAGCCGCTCGAAAAAAGTGCGCATCAAGTACGCCGAAATCGGCGGCGCATCGCCGATCCGCCGGCTCACCGAGCAGCAGGGACGCGCTCTCGAAGCCGCGCTGCGCACCGTGATTCCCACCCGCGTGGTCGTGGCCATGCGTTACTGGCACCCCAACACGATCGAAGCTATCTCTCAGCTTGAGTCCGGCCCGTTCGACGAGCTCATCTTGCTTCCGCTCTACCCGCATTATTCTCTGGCGACCACCGGTAGCAGCCTCAAGGAATGGAATCGCTATTACAAGCCCAAGGTGCCGGTGCACCTGATCGATCATTTCTTCGATCACCCGGATTACATCGCCGGAGTCGTCGAGCGCATGAACAGCGTGCTCAGCCAGCTGCCGCGCGCGGACGACGTCCATCTTCTTTTCAGCGCGCACGGCCTGCCGATGTCCCTCGTTGAAAAGGGCGATCCGTATCCGCAGCACATCGCCTCCACGGTGAAGCTCGTCTGCGAGCTTGGCGCCTGGCCCAATCCGCATTCGCTCTGCTTCCAGAGCCGCGTAGGCCCGCAAAAGTGGCTGCAGCCGCCTCTCACCGGCACGATCGAGAAGCTCGCGCGCGAAGGCGTCCGCCGGATGCTCGTCGTGCCGATTTCCTTCCTCACCGAGCACATCGAGACGCTCCACGAGATCAACATCGAGGCGCGCGAGCAGGCCGAGTCGCTCGGCATCCGCGATTTCCACATGATGCCCGCGCTCAACGACTCGCCTCTCCTGATCCGCGCCCTCGCCGATCTTACGCTCCGCGCCGTCGGCAACCGCTCCGGCGTGGCCTCCCTCGCCATCTAATCGGATAGGTGCCGCCCTCAGCCCGCGCGCCCATCGAGCCGGTCAAGGAGCATTCATGCTGGAAATCATCGAAGGTCTGCCGAGTGGAGTCGATGGAGTCAGGGCCGTCGGCACAATATCGCGCGACGATTACGTGCGGGTCCTCGATCCCCTGGTTCACCAGGCGATCGACGAGGGCCGTCGCGTGCGTTTCGTCTATCAGCTCGGGCCCGAGTTCGAGGGCTTCACGCCCGGCGCCGCGTGGGAAGACGCGAAGCTCGGCCTGAGCTCTCTCGGCTCGTTCGATGGCTGCGCTGTCGTCACCGACGTGATTTGGATTCGCGAGTCCACGCGACTGGTCGGTTTTTTCATGCCGTGTCCCGTACGGATCTTCGCCAGTAACGAGCTCGACGAGGCTGTGGGCTGGCTGGCGTCGCTGCCGGAGAGCGCGACCGTGTCGCACGAATTGAATCGCGAAACGGGCGTGATTGTCGTCGAAGTGCGGCAGGCGCTGCGCGAGCAGGATTTCGACGACCTCGCCTCTGCCGCCGACGAATGGATCGAAACGCACGGCAACCTGCAAGGACTCGTGATTCACGCCCGCGAATTTCCCGGCTGGGAAAATTTCGCGGGTTTCCTCCGCCACTTGCGGTTCGTCCGCGACCATCACCGCCACGTCAACCGCATCGCCTTCGCCGTCGATACCAAGCTTACGAATGTGCTGCCCGCAATCGCCGAGCTCTTCGTCCAAGCCGAAGTGAAAAGCTTCGCCTTCGACGAGCTCGCGATCGCCACCGCCTGGGCCGCCGGCCCCGCCAGCGCCCGAGCCGCCGCAGCAGCGGCCGCAGGCGCCACCCGCGCCTGACGCCGATCCCGAATCGGTCGTCGCCGGCCCGCTCTCTTCGACAGTCTTGCTGTGGGCTTGGCTCGGCCTCCTCAAAATAAGGCAGGCGGAATCGCCCGTGCGAAATTTCGGCTCACGAATCACGAATCACAAGTCACGAATCA
>DATJRU010000006.1:0-9540 GCA_035504455.1 Vulcanimicrobiaceae bacterium | reverse complement strand
CATGCGCGCGAAGAAACGGTCGACGCGGAAGCGGTGGTGGCGCGCAACGGCACATTCATTGGGCTGCGACTGACGGGCTGGGCGAATATCGGCGCGGCGTTCGGCTTCGTGGGGAACACGCCGATCACCGCGATGGGCGCGATGGTACGCGGCCCTTACCGTGTTCCCAATCTCGATGCGCGAATGTTTTCCGTGGTCACGAATAAGACGCCGCTGAATGTTCTGCGCGGCGCCGGAGCTCCGCAGGCGACACTGGTGATGGAGCGCCTTCTCGACGAAGCGGCGCGCATTCTGGGAATCGATCGAGCGGAGATTCGCTCTCGCAACCTGATCCAGCCCGACGAATTGCCTCTCGACCGGGGACGAACGGGATTCGCGGGCGCGTACCGCATCATCTACGACGAAGGTGATTACCCTCGATGCTTCGAAGCCGGATTGAGGCTGGCGGAATACGATAATTTCGAGAGCGAGCGCGAGTCGGCCGCCGCGCGCGGGAAACTGCTGGGCCTGGGCATCGCGAATTACGTCGAAATCACGGCAGTGGGGCCTTACGAAACCGCACGGATCGCGCTACAGCCCGACGGCACGGCCCTGCTATTCAGCTCGATTATGCCAGTCGGCCAGGGATCGGAAACCGTGCAGCGGCAAATGGTCGCCGAAGAACTGGGCGTCCCGATGGAACAGGTTGCGATCCGGCAAGGCGACACCGACGAAGTTCCGAATGCGGTGGGGACTTTCGCCAGTCGCGGCGCGGCAATCGGCGGAGCCGTTGGGCGAATGGCCGCGCGCGAATTGACGAAGACGATTCTCGGCTGTTTCGCTTCCGAACTCGGATGCGATCCAGCGGCGCTGCGCTGGGAAAACGGCGGCGTGGTACTGCCGGGCTCTCCAGAGGAATTCATTTCGCTGTCGGAAATTCCCCGGCGCCTGACGTCACTCCGGCCGAAAGACGAGCCGCGGAAAATCGAGGCGTGCTATCGGCTGGAAGTGCCGAGGCCCTCGTATTCGTATGCAACGCACGTCGCTCACGTGGAAATCGATCCGCAAACCGGGAAGCTCGAGGTGGTCCGCTACACGGTTGCGCATGACTGCGGAAGGGTGATCAACCCGCTTCTAGTCGACGGCCAAATTGTGGGCGGGGTCATGCAAGGAGTGGGCGCAGCGTTGCGCGAGAATCTGGTTTACGACTCCAGGGGCGATCTGAAGACGCGTGCGCTCATGGATTACGTGCTTCCCGGCGCTTCCGACGTTCCCACGGACTTTCGCCTCTGGCACATGGAGACTCCTACGAGCATTAATCTCTTCGGGATGCGCGGCGTCGGCGAAGGCGGGTCGATTGGCGCCCATGGTGCGATCGCAAACGCGGTCGCCGATGCGCTTCGCGATTACGACGTTGCCGTCGATGGGTCGGGCCCCTTCACCCCAACTTGGATTTTGGCAGCGCTGAGTGGCGTATCGAAGCGTGGCGCGTAGTTGTGGGAATCGAGGCATCCCACACTTACGTCTGCGACATGGCTATTGCTTTCCGGCTGCCGCGGCCGTCGGCGAAGCAGCCGGCTGCGAATCGAGAAATTCGTATCGCGCGCGCGTGGCGTCGGGGGTGGCGTGAATGTCCGCGCCGTTGAGATGCATCACCTGAAAGCCGTTCGCCGCATCCGATCGCGGCCACTGCGGCAGCTGTGCTCCGCAAAAATTCGATACGGCCAGCCTTCGTGATCACAATTTGTCTGAAATGAAGGGTTGCTGATAGAAGGGACACGTGACATGCTCCGGTGGCATGAGACCTACGTTCATGCTGGTTCGCTTGGCCTCGACGTTCGTCACTCTTGCTCAGGACGCTAATCGATCAGTGGAATCCAAGCAAGCGTCGCTATCGAACCGAGACATTCTGTTACGGACCTCGTTCGTGCCCTCTCTACCGATCAGGACCGGTGCGCAAAGTCCCCGGCCGTCGCGGAATGACCTACACCGAGGAAGATTGGGTGGACGAGGACGCTACTTCACACCGCGGCCCCGACGAGTAGCACTGGACTATCGCCGGTGACGCGATGGATTTCCGGGGCCGCACAATTTTTGCGGAGCACAGCTGCTGAAACGCAACGCAAACTTGGGGACGCTACGCGCGGTCGCAGGATCAGGCGCGGGCGGCGGCGCGGCGTTCGCCCTGGAAGGCGAGGCGGCCGGGGACGGAGAGCTCAACTTCGGTGCCGGCCGACGGCTTGCTGAATACGTGGAGATGCGCGCCGACGCGTTCGGCTCGCTCACGCATTCCGGAAAGGCCCCAGTGACCGTTGAGTCCGCCGAGCAGGATTTCGGGCGCGATGCCGCAGCCGTCGTCGCACACGCGAAGCTGGAATTGGCCCGAGGCGTACTTGAGTTCGACGTCGATACGACTGGCGCGGGCGTGGCGAAAGGCGTTCGTGACGGCCTCGCGGCCGATGCGGTAGACCTCGTCGCGGAGCAACGGGTGCAAAGGCCTGCGCTGGCCTTCCGTGATGATGCGAAGCTCGGCCAGCTTTTCTTCGTTGCCAGTCTCGAACTCCTGCGGGATCGTCGCGAAGGCTTGCTCCAGGTCCATCGATGTCGTATTCGACGGGCGCAACCCGCGGACGGCATTGCGGCTTTCGTCGATCACCTGCCGCATCACCTGAAGGGCGCGAGAGAGGAGCGGCTTGACCGGCGAATCGCCCGGCAGGCGATCGACGGCGACGTGAACCTGCATGGAAGCGCTGAGAAAGCCCTGCAAGAGGGTGTCGTGGAGCTCTCGCGCGATGCGCGTGCGCTCGGCCAGGCGCTCGTCGAACCGCGCGGTGATGCTCGCGGCCACTTGCCGCACTCGCAGCCGGTAAAAGCCGAAAATCAAGGCCGCGACGCACGCGACGCAGAGAAGGAGAAACCAGCTTGTCTGAAACCAGGCAGGGGCGACATCGAGATTCACGGTTGCGCCTGTTTCGTTCCACACTCCGTCGTTGTTGCAAGCGATCACGTGGAAGGCATAGCGGCCGGGGCGAAGCTTCGTGTAGTAGGCTTCGCGGCGGGTGCCCACGTTTTGCCAGTCGGCGTCGACGCCGTCGAGCTTGTAGCGGAAAAGAACGCGCTCGGGAATCGCGAGGCTGAGCGCGGTGTAATCGATTTCGAGATTGTTGCTTTGCGCAGGAAGGTTGACGGTATTCGCGTCGGCGTAGGTCTTGCCGTTCGCGGTGACGGCGGAGATGATGACCGGCGGAGGCGTGCGATTGCGGTTTCGCTCGAGTGCCGCCGGATCGAGCCAGGCGATGCCTTGCGTGGTGGCAAACCACAAGCGTCCATCGGGTGCCTCAACGACGGAAGGCTCGGGCAACGTCTCGCCGGAAAGTCCCGGCAGGCCATCGAGTTCGTTGAGGCGCTCGCCCGAAACCGCCGAATTCGGGTCGGCGAGCCAGGCGTTGATTTCGGAGGCGGGTACGTGCGTTATTCCCGAGAATCCGTTGATCCAAAGATCGCCGGTCGGGGTCTCGACGATGCCAGAGACTCGTCCCGGCATGTCCTGATCCTTCCAATGCATCATGTAAAACTGTCCGCGGGTGAATAGCTGGACGCCGCCGGCGCCGCCCAGCCAAACGTGATCGCCGCGGACGAACATCGTGTTTTCGTTGACGCCGCGCTTGCCATCCGGAAACGAGAAGCGGTCGTACTTCGAGCCGTCCCATCGGACGACCTTGTTGGAAAACGCGAACCATACGTTGCCGGCCTGGTCGTCGGCCATGGCGCCGATTACGCCCGGCTTCTTGCCGAGATTTTGGGTTTCGTTCATCCATTTGCCAGCCGCCCGCTTGTAGGAGGCACCGCTATTGGTGGTAATCCAGAGGTCGCCGTTGCGGTCCGTGGCGGTGAAAACCACTGACTCGAGTTTTTGATTCGGATAAGGGACCGGAACCAATCCCGCGCCGGACGAGCGCCAGAGCCGGAGGTCGCCGGCCGACCAGATAGTGCCGTTGTGGTCGCGCCGGATGCTGAGCGCCTGGCGCGTTTGTGGGAAGCTGGTGATCTTGCCGTCAGCGGCGACGCGAGTGAGCGGCAAGCTGTCGTTGCCTGTCCACACGGAGCCGTCGTCGCCGGCGGCGATGCCATATTCGCGCTCTTGCGCCGGAGGCAACCGGATCGCTGTGAGAGCGGCGCGCCGGAGCCAGTCGAGCCCGGAGTTCGTACCGATCCAGACGCCATCTCGATCCACGAGCACTTTCCAGACGGCATCGGAGGTGAGCCCTTGTTCCGGAGTCCAGGTGGCGCTTGAGGCTTTCGCCAGCGCGAGCGGCTCGGCCCACTCCTCGATGTGGTCGAAGCGCTGGACGCCGGCCTTGGTGACGACCCATAAGGAACCGTCGGGCCCGAAGGAAAAATCGCCAAACTGATTCCGGCCGGCTTGCGCGGTTTCGAGCCGAGACTCCGGCGGTATGCTCAGCTTGGTGGTGACGCGGCGAAGTCCCTGGTCGTCGGACAGCCAAATGCCGCCCCTGGGCCCTTCGTGCAGGTACGCAAAGCCGGTTGAAATTCCGCCGTCAAGCCTGCCGCGCTGAAACCTGGATTGGCCGCGCGGCAAGTATAGTAGAGGACCATTGCGAGTCTTGACCCACAACGTGCCGTCACTATCGAGCAAGATGCCGGCCGGGAAGCCGCCCGGGTAGCCTTCCTGCGTGCCCACTTGTTCGCAAACGGAACCGCGCAGGCGAAAGAGACCCGCGGTCGCCTGGATCCATAAGGTTCCGTCAGGGTCCTCGACGATTTTCCCCAGCTTTCGAGTGGGAGTGCATCTGCGATCGGGATACGAGGTCAGCCGCCCGTCCTTCCAGAAAAGAAGGCCGGCGCCCTCGGTGGTGAGCCAAAGGCCGCCGGAAGGAGACATGAAAACCGAGTCGATTTCGTCGTCGCGAACGGCGCCGTGAGTGACTTCCTCGACCGACTGAAAGCGAACGCCGTCAAAACGAAGCACGCCCTTGGAAGTCGTCAGCCACAAATATCCATCGGAGGATTTTTTCAGGTCGAAGACCGCGCCCAGTCCGGTCCAGCCGGTGTGATGGAACGCAGTCTCGCGAGCAGGCGCGGAGTCTGCAGCCGCTCGGGCAGGCCGAGGAAAAGCGACCCAAAAGAGCGCGGCGCATAGGAACCATCCGAGGTTGCGAAGATAATCGCGCATCCGTCCCCAGAATCGAGAAGCCCCTATGGTACCCCCATCGGGCGACGCGCCCGAGCAGGTTTCGCTCGGAAAACGCGAGGATACGCGCAAATTTCGGATACCCCGAAGGTGGTATAGAAAAACACCCCCAGGTGGGGTTTCGCGAGAGCCTCGAAAATGGCTATGCTCCCCGGCGTCTGGCGAGGTACAAAAATGAGCGGACAAACCGGGATTCGTGTTTTCAGCGTGGACGATCATCCGCTGTTGCGCGAAGGAATCGCCACGATCATCAACTGCGAAGCGGACATGTCCGTGATCGCCCAAGCGTCGACGGCATGCGAGGCGATTCAGCAGTACCGAAGCCTTCGGCCGGATGTGACCCTGATGGATCTGCGGCTCCCGGACAAAAGCGGGATTGACGCGCTCATCGCCATCCGCAACGACTTTCCGGACGCGCGGATCCTGATGCTGACGACGTTCGAGGGCGACGTTGAGATTCAGCGCGCGCTCGAGGCCGGCGCCCGCGGATACGTTCTGAAAACCACGCCGCCGAAGGAACTGATCAGAATTATTCGCCAGGTTCATGCGGGAACGAAGTGCATTCCGCCGCAAGTGGCGGCGCAGTTGGCCGAGCACGTCGCCGACGAGGATCTGACGGAACGCGAGGCGGAGGTGCTCAGCCAAATCGCCGGCGGAAACAGGAACCGCGACATCGCCGAGAAGCTCTTCATCGCGGAAGAAACCGTCAAGGTCCACATCCGGCACATCATGGATAAGCTCGGAGCCAACGACCGAACGCAGGCCGTGGCCATCGCCCTTCGCCGAGGAATCATTCAACTGTAGAGCCGCCGGCCGCCAATCGACGGCTACCCCAAAAGTGTTAACAAAAGATGCCGCAATCGAGGGTTCCGCTCGGGGTGTGCGGTTGCGTACTCTCGACTTTGTCCGCCCTCTCGGCGCGACAGGGAGAGGTCCGCTGCACAGGCTATTTTCCACGTTTCTACGTGGCAGGGCCGGAGTCGGGATATTGCTATTGAGAGCCGCGCTTGGCGTAGCCGCCGCGTGTGAGGGAGTTCTGCGCCTGCCCTGGCCATCGAGCCCGTCCAATGCTTCCCTAGGCCAGTGGGTGGTTTGCCTCACCCTGATCGCCAGCGGTGCAGCCCTCGTGCTTGGCTTTCTGACTCCTTTTGCGGGCGTGGGAGCCGGAATCTGTTTTCTCGCGATGTCCCTGCAAGCTCTTCCGCTGCCTGCCGCGGAGATGCCCGACGCCCGGATACTTGCATTGGGGGGCATGATCGCGGCGATTTCGATTGTTTTGATGGGACCCGGCGCTTTCTCGCTCGACGCGCATTGGTTCGGTCGCCGCGAAATTGTGATTCCGCCGCCCATCCACCCACCCGAATCCTGAGCACCTGACTCTTCCTCGCCCTCTTTCCGACGAGACTTTCATTTCACTTGTAACCTGCGAGCCCGGGAGCGGGTCTGGTATGTTATTTGGGCTGAAGAGTAGCGTCTTTTCCGGTAGGCCGTGCACGTCGTTTCAGGTAAAGAACGAATTCCATTGCGGCAGGTAACGAGTGCGTTGGCCGACGAAAGCGGAAGCGAGCCCCCGGACCTGCCGGGCTCGATTTGGAACGCCCCTCTGGTCTCTCGCGTTGCTCCTTTCGATCGCCTTCGCGCCTAGCGCCGTTCACGGGCAGGCCACCACCACGGCGCTCGTGGGCACAATACGCGACAGGCACGCCGCAGCGGTGCCGGGCGTGGAAGTTACCGCAACAAATACCGGCACGAACTCCTCGCACACCGCGACGACGAATGCGGACGGCGAATTCCGCATCGACTTCCTTCCCGTCGGCCATTACGAGGCTGCTATCGGCTTTCAGGGCATGCATGAAGTGGTCCAGCGGGACATGTTGCTGGAATTGGGCGCCCCGACGCAGTTGGACATCACGCTGGACACCGCGGTCGTTCATCCGGAGATTACGGTGACGGGCGATGCGCCCCTCGTTGACACCACGAGTGTGGGAATCGGCCGGACCATCGAAAACCCCGAAGTCGTGAACATGCCGCTCGTAAACCGGAATGCCTATCAGCTTCTCGAGCTGACGCCGGGGGTGCAAAACAGTTCCTTCAATCCCGGCCAGCCGAATCCGGTGATCACGCTGGGGTTCCCGGAGCAGCGGACCTTCATCAATGGAGGCGTGGACGGCGGCGTCGGGTCCGTCAGCTATTATCTGGACGGCGGGATCAACATGACCGGGCTGCGAAACACGGGGAACATGCTGCCGAATCCCGACGCAATCCAGGAATACCGCGTCGACACAAACAACTACGACGCCGAGTACGGCAAAATGTCGAGTGGCGTGGTGAGCGTGATTACGAAGTCCGGGTCGAACGACTACCACGGTTCCCTATTCGAATATTGGCGGGACAGAGCTCTCAATGCCAACAACTGGGGCTCGATCCAGGCCAAGCCGCCGTTGCGGCGCAACCAGTTCGGCGGGGTTTTCGGCGGGCCGATCAAGAAGGACCGCGCGTTCTTCTTCGCTTCCTACCAGGGGCTGAGGCAGTTCAGCAGCTTTTTCTTCACCGGCGGGACCGTGCCGACGGCGGCGGAGCGAACTGGGGACTTCACGGGGCTCGTTGCGGCGCTCCCGAGCCAGTACACTTGCGGCTCGCCGACGATTATCTGTCCCTCGCTGCTCGATCCGGTGGCGCAAAAGCTGCTGAACCCGGCGAATGTGGCCACGACTTTCCCGACGATTCCCATAGCAAACGTGGGGACGACCGGCTGGCAAGGAACGTCGTCGAGCCCTTTCAATTCAGATGAGGCTCTGCTCAAACTCGATTGGAACCTGAACGCGAAGCATCTGCTGAGCGCAAGCTACTTCTACACAACCGGAAACAACAGCGTTCCTCCGCTGGGTTCATCCACGGGACTTCCGATCGGAAACGTGCCGTGGGACGTGCAGCATTTCAATTGGCGGCAGCAGAATCTGAATCTGAGCGACACGTGGGCGCCGAATTCGGTGCTCGTGAACCAGGCATGGTTGGGCTACACGCGAAATTTCGGCGGTCGGGTGAACTTGCCGGGCATTTCGCTGGGCGATCTGGGCTCGGAGTTCACGATCGAGGGGCCCCATTCGCTGCCGCAAATCAGCGTGCAAGGGCCGATTGCCTTTACCGCGGCCAGCGCGATCGCGGGGCCCGCGGCCGGCACGAACTTCTATTCCGCGCGGGATGTGGCTCGCTATAGCCACGGCCGGCAGACGATTTCCTTCGGCGGCGAAGAGACTCTCGAAAAAGATGTCCAGCAGACATTGCTGAATAACTACGGCGTCTTCACGTTCAGCAATACCACGGTGGCCGATGCAGTGACGGGCACGAAAATTTCCGTGCCGGGAATCGCACTGTTTCTGATGGGCCTGCCGACCGCGATCTCGCAAGATGCACCCGTGACTGGGTACACGAACAGCTGGAGCACCGGTCTCTTCGCTCAGGATAATTTCAGGCTCTTCCGGAATCTGACACTGACTTTCGGGCTTCGTTGGGACATTGCGACGCCGCCGACCGATCCCTTGAATCGGGGGACGAGCTTCCAGATCGGCGAGCAATCGATGGCGATGCCGCTGGCTCCAACGGGCGCTTTGTTCTATGGCGACGCGGGCATCACGCGAGGGATCGTCCCGATTCGCTGGCACCACGTGTCACCGAGAGTCGGGTTCGCGTGGGATCCGTTCGGCGACGGCAAGACGTCGATTCGGGCGGCGGCGGGCGTCTTCTACAACAGCGTTTCGGGCAACGAATGGAACACGGTGACGAACTCCGAACCGTCCGCGGTTCGTTTCACGTTCACGAACACCACGCAGGCCGTCACAGGCTCGGGCATGGCGGCGGTGCCGAAGGGCGCCACACTTTCCTGCCCCTACAACGCGCTCAATCTCAAGCTGGTCTTCGGCGTCACGAACACCGTCACGTGTCCGGCAGGGAATGGAAGCGGCGCGGGCGTCACGGGCACCGATCCATTTCCGTTCATGCCGCCGAATTTTTTCAGCGTGGGCGGTCCCTTTTTCGGCATCGCGAAGAATTTCCAATGGCCTTACAGCTACCAGCTGAATTTCTCCATCCAGCGGCAGCTGGCGTCGAGATTCAGCGTCTCGGCTGCTTACGTCGGTAACTTGAGCCACGATTTGCCGTTCGCGCAGGATATCAATGCCCCGGCCACCGGCCCACTGGCGCCGGGCTGTGCAAGCACGGGATCCGGCAATATCGTCGAGCGGCGGCCGATCGACAATCCGGGCGCCGCGACGTGCGCCTCCCCCGGCAGCCCGTTCGGGACCGTCTTCCTCGTCCAATCGAACCAAACGGCGTCCTACAACGGCCTGCAA
>DATJRU010000005.1:0-47786 GCA_035504455.1 Vulcanimicrobiaceae bacterium | reverse complement strand
CGAGCAGCAAAAGACAGACTACCGCTAGACGAAGCGAACGTCGGCAGGTTGGGTTCATCCGAGTTCCCTGGCCTTTCTCCCTAGTTTCGCGCACACACGCGCGTTCATTGCCCGAGCAGTGAAGTGCCCGCAAAGCTATCGCGACTGACGCTCCTCTGTCAATGACCCCAAAGGGATCGTTGTTGTAGGGGGAAGCAAGGGCCGTCTCCACACATATCGCATGGGTTGCGCCTTGCCTCGCGTGCGGGTGTGGTGCTACCGTGCCGAATTCGAATTCGCGTGTGGCGCGCCTGGCGGCCATAACGACGCCGCGAAGGGAGACGAGGGGACATTGGCGACGAATCCGTGGAGCTCGACTGCACCGCCGGGCGAGTTCCGCCCCTACGTAGGACCGGGCGAAAGCCCTCGCGAATTCACGCTCCGGGCCATCATTTTGGGCGCGCTGTTCGGCGTGCTGTTCGGCGCGGTTTCGGTGTACGTCGGACTGCGCGCGGGCCTGACGGTATCGGCGTCGATCCCCATCGCGGTGCTTTCGATCAGCATCCTGCGCGCATTCGGCCGCGCGACGATCCTCGAAAACAATATCGTCCAGACGACCGGCTCGGCCGGCGAGTCCGCCGCTGCGGGCGTGATCTTCACGATGCCCGCGCTGATCTTCCTCGGCTTTTCGCTGAACACGGAATACTGGCGCGTTTTCTACCTGGCGCTTCTGGGCGGGACGCTCGGCGTGCTTTTCATGATCCCGCTGCGGCGACAACTGATCGTGAAGGAGCACGGCAACCTGACATTTCCAGAGGGCACGGCGTGCGCGGACGTTCTCGTAGCGGGTGAGCGAGGCGGGTCTTTCGCGGGGCGCGTGTTCTGGGGGCTAGGCCTTGGCGGCGTCTACACCTTCTGCATGAATACGCTGGGCATGTGGCCGAGCCAGCCCGATTACCAGCCGGGTTGGCTCCCTGGCGCGTCCGCGCGCTGCACGATCACGTCGGAGTATCTCGGTGTGGGCTACATCATCGGGCCGCGCGTTGCCGGGACGCTCTTCGCCGGCGGCGTGATTTCGTGGCTCGTAATGATGCCGGCGATCCGCTTCTTCGGCTCGCTCGCCCCGGGCGCGGCGCTCTATCCCAGCACTGTGCCGATTCCGCAGATGAATCCTGACCAGCTTTGGGCCACGTATATACGGCCGATGGGCGCCGGGGCAGTGGCGGCGTCGGGGTTGATTACGCTGATCAAGACAATGCCTACGATTGTCGCGGCGCTCGGCGCGGGTCTGAAGGACGTGCGCGCGAAACAGGAAGCGATGCCAGCGGCCAGCCGCACCGAGCGCGACCTCTCGATGCGCATCGTGATCGGTGGCTCGACGCTCATCATGGCGATGATCTGGGCGTTCCTGCGGTTCAAGCCGGTGCCGGGCGCGCAGACGGGATCGTTCGCCAATCTGATGGCGGCGCTTTTCATCATCGTGTTCGGATTTCTGTTTGTCACCGTAGCGTCGCGAATCAGCGGGCTGATCGGCAATTCGTCGAACCCGATCAGCGGGATGACGATCGCGACCTTGATGGCCACGTGCGCCGTGTTCCTCGTAGTCCATTGGACCGCGAACGCCTACGCCGTGCTGGCGCTGACGATCGGCGGCGTGGTCTGCATCGCGGCGGCCATTGCGGGCGCCACGTCGCAGGACCTGAAGACGGGCTTTCTTGTCGGCGCGACGCCCGCGAAGCAGCAGGTCGCCCTGGTGATCGGCGTGCTGGTTTCCTCGCTCGCAATCGGCGGTACGCTGATCCTGATGAACGTCGGGCTCGCTAGCTACAAGCCGATCCAGATTCCGCTGGACATCGATCATCTGCCTGTTGGCGTCCAGCTCCAGGATCGGAACTATCCGCACGAAGGCAAGACGTATGAACTCGTGAACGCGATCGGGTCGGGCACCGTGCCGGACGGCAAGTATTTGTACGATCCCGCGACGCACCAGATCGAAATCCAGTGGGAGCAGGGAATCGGTAGCGCGAAAGCGGCGGCGCCCCAAGCGCGGCTCATGGCGACGGTGATCAGCGGCATCCTCAACCGGCGGCTGCCTTGGCGGCTCGTGTTCCTCGGCGTGTTTCTGGTGATCGCGATCGAGCTGCTCGGGATTCGCTCGCTGCCCTTCGCGGTGGGTTCGTACATTTCGATCGGGACAACCATGGCGATGTTCGCGGGCGGTATGGTGCGCTGGCTGGCCGAGCAGGGCGTCGAGAAAAAGGAGGGCGCCGAGAGTGAAGTCAGTCCCGGGTCGCTTTACGCGAGCGGTCTGATCGCCGCGGGCGGCGTCTTCGGGTTGCTCGCGATCGTGATCAACCTGCTGCAGGATCCCGAACTGAGCAAGCACGTGCCGCACTGGCTGGCGGTCACGCTCCACGTTCCATGGTCCGAGGGTCTCTTTGCGGTCGGCGACAAACTCATGCCGCACGCGAGCCAGAGCCAGGCGCTCGGCGTGGGATTGTTTGTGGTGCTGGCCTTAACGCTGTTTGTGTCCGCCCGGAAGAAACTGAAGCAATCGTAGCGGCGAATCCAAAGAAAAGAGAGATCCTTCACCCGGCTAAAACCAAAGGCGCCGGGTTCAGGATGACGATCCCTGCCTGCGGCAGGCAGGCTCGTCGAATCGTCACTTCGCCTCGCGGAGGAAGCGGGCCGCTTCTTCGGGCGGCGTGGGATTGATGTAGAAGCCGGTACCCCACTCGAACCCCGCCACCTTCGTCAGCTTCGGCATCATCTCGATGTGCCAATGGTAGTGATCGTTGATTTCCTCGCCGATGGGCGACGTGTGCACGACGAAATTGTACGAGGGAAAATCGAGCGCCGCGTCGAGCCGGCCGAGGAAATCGCGCAGGACGTGCGCGAGATTCCCGTAATTCGGCGTCGGCATGTTTTCGAATGACGAGCTGTGCTGCCGCGGCAAAATCCAAGTTTCGAACGGGAAGCGCGGCGCGTACGGCGCGAGCGCGATGAAATGGTCGTTGCTCGAGATCACGCGCGACTCGGTTTCGAGTTCCTGCCGGATCATGTCGCAGAAGATGCAGCGCTCTTTTTCGTCGTAGTAGTGGCGCGAATTGTCCACTTCCTCGCGGACGCGCTTGGGAACGATCGGCAACGCGATGAGCTGCGAATGCGTGTGCTCGAGGGTGGCGCCGGCCGGCTCGCCGTGGTTCTTGAAGAGCAGGATGTAGCGGAAGCGGCGGTCGTTCTTCAGGTCGAGGATGCGGTCGCGATAGGCCCACAGCGTTTCTTCCACGGCGCGCTGCGACATCGTGGCGAGCGTGTTGCGGTGCTCGGGCGTCTCGATGATCACCTCGTGCGCGCCGACGCCGTTCATGCGGTCGAAGAGGCCCTCGCCCTCGCGGTCGAGGCCGCCTTCGATGCCTAGCGCGGGAAATTTGTTGGGAACCACACGGAGCGACCAGCCCGGCGTGTCGCGGCCGCTGCCATTGCGTCCGTAGGCGAGAACCTCCGAGGGCGTCTTGCCTTCATTGCCGGGGCAAAACGGGCACATGCCGACGCCCCTGATCTGCACGCTTTCGCGGACGAAGTCCGACGGGCGCTTTCCACGATTCGTGGAGATGATCACCCAGCGGCCCGTGATCGGGTCTCTGCGAAGCTCCGGCAAGATTTCCTCCCACAGAGCAGCCGGAAGGCGACGATTTCGGGCTGCGCGTTACCTTGGGGCTATTTTATATCGGCTGCGGGTCAAGGCGGAGAAGGATTCGAAAATTTGCCGCGGAGGCAAAGCTACCGCGAGGCCGGCGCGAACGCTCCCTTGTGCAGCCGCACCTCGGGGCGCGCGCCGGGGCGGGTTTCGATGGCGAGCACGTCGAAGCGGTACGAGGGCGAGTCGATGCGGCGCGCGCGCAGGAATTGCCGGGCCATGCGCGCCAGATGGCGTTGCTTTTCGTCGTTCACGGCTTCTTCGGGCGTAGGCGGCGCCAGCTTGCCGGGCTCCGGTGCCGCGCGCGTTTTCACCTCGACGAACGCGAGCGTCGGGCCGTCGTAGCCCACCATGTCGATTTCGCCTTTTACGCCGGAGCGCATGTAATTGCGCGCGACCACGATGTAGCCATGCCGGCGCAGATACCAGTAGGCGTACGTCTCGCCGCGTATCCCGGTGCGCCGCGCGCGCACTTTCGCGGAGGGCCCGGGAGAAGCAGCGCCGGCGTCCGAGTCGGGCTCCGCGAAGCCCTTGCGGGCTCGGCGATCGACGATGGCGAACATAAGACGCGAGAGCATCGGAAGCACACCCTCGAACGAAACTCGCCAATCGGAGATTGGCGTTGCCAGGACGGCTACGATGCTCTTTCCGCTTCGGTAATGCAAGCGTCCAGCGTGCGGATGGCGAAGTCAGCCTGCTCTTCGTCGATCAGCAGCGGCGGCGCGAGCCGCAGCGTGTTTTCGCCGGCGCCAAGAACCAGCAGTCCTTTGTGGAACGCCAAGTCGATCACGTGATTGCGCAGCGCGGCCGCGCGTTCCTTAGTCTTCTGATCGCGGACCAGCTCGATGCCGATCATCAGCCCCTTGCCGCGAATGTCGCCGACGCACTTGTGCCGCTCGCGCCAATCCGCGATGCGCTTCAGGATGAATTCGCCGACCCGCGCGGAGTTGGCGATCAGCCCGCTTTCGAGCAGTTCGAACGTGGCCAGCGCCGCGGCGATCGACACGGGATTGCCGCCGAAAGTCGAAGCGTGCGCGCCGGGCTTCCAGTCCATCACGTCCGCCTTCGTAATCACGGCGCTGAGCGGCATGCCGGAAGCGATGCCCTTCGCCGTGCAGATCATGTCGGGCACGACGCCGGCGTGATCGACCGCCCACCACTTGCCGGTGCGCCCCATGCCGGACTGCACCTCGTCCGCGACGAGCAGAATGCCGTGCTCGCGGCAGATGCGCTCCAGCGCCTGCAGGAATTCGGGAGGCGCGGGAAGGTAGCCGCCCTCACCCTGTATCGGCTCGACGAAAATCGCGGCCACTTCCGAGGGGTCGACGAGCCGCTTGAACAGTTCCTCTTGAATGTTCGCGAGCGCATCGGCCGTGGCGTTTTCAGGGCGGCCCCCGCCCACGCCGCGATACGTATTCGGATACGGCGTGTGAAAGACGCCCGCGACGAGCGTGCCGAATTTCTTGCGCTGCACGGCTTTGCTCGCGGTGAGCGCGAGCGAACCCATCGTCCGCCCGTGGAAGCAGCCGTGGAAGGCGATGAACTTATCGCGGCCCGTGTGATAGCGCGCCAGCTTCATCGCCGCTTCGATCGCTTCGGTGCCGGAGTTGCCAAAATAGACGCGCTTAGGCTCCTTGCCGGGCGCGATCGACGCCAGCTTCTCAGCGAGATCGACCATGCCAGGATAATAAAAATCGGTGCAGGACATGTGAATCAGCTCAGCCGCCTGTTTCTGGATCGCGGCGACGACTCGCGGATGGCAGTGTCCCGTGGCGACGACGGCGATGCCCGCGGCGAAATCGAGAAACGTGTTGCCGTCGACGTCCTCGACCATTGCGCCGCGTCCCGTCTTCGCGACGAGCGGGTAATCGCGCGTATACGACGGCGACACGGCGGCGTGGTCGCGGTCGACAATCTTGCGGGCTTTCGGGCCGGGCAACTCGGTAACGAGCTGCGGCAACTTCAATTCAGTGGCGGTCTGCATGGTCTCCTCCCGGGACTCATTGCGTATGAGGTGGTCGCGTGAATCGGGAAAACGGACGCGTACCCGGCGCTACAGCAGGAGAAGGGGTGTTAGTCGACGCCGAAAAGGTTCGGGCGGTCGTGCGAGGGCCAGCTGTGGAGCGAAAGAGCGAATTGTGTGGAGAAGCTCATCAGTAAAGCCTATTTATACTTCCAACGAACCGAACCGTCTTTCGTATCTTCCACTATGATACCAGAATCCACCAGCTGCTTGCGAATGGCATCGGCGCGCTGGAAGTCGCGGCGCTTCTTTGCGGCATTGCGTTCCTCGATTAGAGCGTCCACCTGCTCGGGAGGCATGCGTGTCTTGGGGCCGCTAAAGCCGAGCTTCGCCAGTTTCTCGTCGTCGTCATCCGCCAGCAGGGAGAGGATGGCGTCGAATTTCTCCATGGCGACGAGCCCGCGCATCGCGTCCTGCTGGAGGAACGCGCCGCGATCGATGGCCGTGTTGACGTCGCGCACGAGATCGAACACCGCCGCGAGCGCCACGGCCGTGTTGATGTCGTCCGCGAGCCCCGCATCGAAATCGTTTTCGGCCGTCTCGATGCGCTTCACCGTTTCCGCATTCGATCCGGGAGGGAATTGCGAGGCCTTGAGCCGCGCCACGAAATTGCGCAGCCGCTCGACGGAATTGCGCGCCTGCGTGAGGCCGTCTTCGGTGAAATTCAGCTGGCGCCGGTAGGGCACCGACAGCAGAAGAAAACGGATCGTCGACGGTTTCTGCCCCTTCGCGAAAAGATCGCGCAGCGTATAGAAATTGCCGAGCGACTTCGACATCTTCTGCCCGTCGATGATCAAATGCTCGGCGTGCATCCAGTGCTTAACGAAAGGTTTGCCGGTCGCCGCTTCGCTTTGCGCGATTTCGTTTTCGTGATGCGGGAACGCGAGATCGACGCCGCCCGTATGGATGTCGAGCGTGTCCCCCAGATACTTCATGGCCATCGCCGAGCATTCGATGTGCCAGCCGGGGCGGCCCGGGCCGATGCTGGTCTCCCAGAAATGCTCGCCGGGCTTCGGCGCTTTCCAGAGCGCGAAGTCGCGCGCGTCATCCTTCTCGTATTGGTCCACGTCCACCCGCGCGCCCGCCTGCATGCCGGTCAGGTCGATTTTGGAGAGCTTGCCGTAGGCCGGGAACTTGGCGATGCGGTAGTAAATCGAGCCTTCGCTGCTATACGTGAGGCCTTTTTTCTCCAGTTTTTCGATCAGCGCGACCATGTCGTCGATGTGGTCGGTCGCCCGCACCAGCTCCTCGGGCATCTGGATATGCAGCGCGTCGATATCTTCGAGGAACGCCTGGATGTATTTCTCGGTGTACTCGCGAATTCCAATCCCCGCGGCCGTCGACGCCTGGATGATGCGGTCATCGACGTCCGTCACGTTCATCACCTGCATCACGCGATAGCCCTGCGAATGCAGAAAACGCCGCAAGATGTCCTGAAACATGAACGTGCGGAAATTCCCGATGTGCGCGAAGGCGTAGACCGTCGGCCCGCAGGTGTAGATGCGCACCTCGCCCGGATGGACGGGTTTCAGCGGTTCTACGCGGTTCGTGAGCGTGTTGTAGAGCTGTATGTCGGGCATCGGAACCCCTGCGCAAAAGGGCCATTCTATCCGAGGCTCCGGCTTGCGGCAAACCGATCGTGCGGCGCTCGGCGGGCGAAAAACGCCGCGCGAGCGACGGCTGTGATAGGCTACGCGGCGGCCGCAAAATATTCGGTGCGCGAGGAGCCCTGGCATGCCCGAGGAATTCAGCCGCCAGTCCGTGGTCGACGAAGAGCACCTGAAGATTCTCGCGATCTGCTATATGGTGTCGGCCGCCCTTTCGGCCTTCCTCTCCCTCTTCGGACTCGCGTATATCGGAATGGGCGCCGCGGTGAGCCAAGTTATCAAGAACTCGCCGGAACTTGCCGGGAACGCGGTCAACGCGCCGCCACCCGAGCTCTTCAGCTGGATCTTCGGGGTATTCGGAGTCGTGTTTTTCCTGGTCTCGATCACGTTGGCCGGGCTGAAGCTGGGCGCGGGGCTGTGCATCCGCAAGCGCAAGGGTCGAGTGTTCTGCATGGTTGTCGGAGCGATCGAGTGCCTGGGAGTGCCGTACGGCACGCTGCTCGGCATCTTCACGTTCGTGGTTCTCGGCAGAGAATCGGTCGAGCGGCTCTTTGAAGCGAACAGCGTTCCCCTGCCGCCCGCCTGATCCACGATTTCGCCGAGTCACTCGGCGTTGTAGGCCCTCGAAGGCAGCAGGAACTGAACGCCGAAATACCCCACAAAATACGGCTGATTGCTGCGTGTGGGCTCGAGGCCGCGTCCCGCCATCAGGAGCAGGATCACGGGATTGTGCAGCTTGTAGCGAATCCCCGCGTCGATCACCGGCTGCCCGTCGAAGTGATGAAAGACGCCTGAAGAATAGAGCTCCAGGTCTCCCTCGAGCCTCGAAGTGAAATCGTGGCCCAGCACCAGGCCGGAAATCCAGCCGTCCGATCCCTTCCATACGAACTGGTATCCGATTTCGTAGTTCACGTCGACCGGGCCGAATTTTTTCGCGAATTCGAAAGGCAGCAGGAAAGAGTCGCTGGGCGAAGTAATCCCGCGGCGCACCGCGTCGCCGGGGTTGTTGAGAAAAAACTGCGGGAAGGTCGAAATGGAGAGGCCTCCCTCGCCCGCGTCGTAGAAGCGCCATTTGACGCCAGGATTCGACTGGCCAAGGCCGAATCGGGTGCTGCCGGACGGATCCTGCACGCGCAGCCAGGCGTTTTCGTAGGTGAGCTGGACGCGGTCGCCGATCCCGAAGTTGATGTCGACGTCCGGCGTGTGCGACACGGAATTATCGCTATAGAGAAATGGCATGTAGCCGAAATTGACTTCCCAATTGAACGGGCCGGGCGTGCCCGTATCGTTCGTGTAGTACGGCGGCCCTCCCTGCGCGAACGCCGAAGCAGTAGCCAGGAAAAAAAACAACACGGGCAGCACAAGCCGGCGTAGCGTGCGGCCACGCGGTTGCGGGCTCATCCCACAAAGGCCATCCGAGAAGGCCAACCGGAGCTCCTGTGTGATCAACATCAAGTGCGGCGAGGATTCTATAGCACGGAGCAAAAGAGCGACAGAAACGATCCTCGGCCGGCGCGCCAAAGCCCGCTTACGAGATACGACACACGCCGCTCGCTTTCTTAGCCATTATCCCTTTTCTTGTCTATAGTTTGCTTATCGCGGGGACGTTGCTGGAAGTTCATATCACTCATCGCTTGGGATCGATGCGAATGGCGTTTCATTGGCGCGGGGGACTGCAAAGCGGCGCACTGGTGTCGCTGCTTTTGATCTGCGCCGCCGCGAGCTTTGCGCAGGACCTCGGCGAGATCGCGCGGCAGGAACGCGCGCGCAAGAAAGAGCAGCCGGATCGCGCCGCGTACGTTTACACGAACGACGATTTGCACCGCGAGCACATCCTGGTTCCTGAAGATCGCGCGCGAGTGCTTGCCGCTCGCGAAGCCGCGTCGAAGCCGGCAACGCAAGTCGCGCAGAGTCCCGCGGCCGGCGCTCCGGCGGCGAACGCTTCGTCTGCCCGCGCAACGACGCTCGCGCCGACCGCCGCGCAGACGATTTCCGCTTCCGCCGTTTCGCCGCAGCCGAGTTCCACTCCGACCGCGGCCACCACGACGACCACGACGGCTTCCGTTCCCGTTCCCACGATTTCGAATTCGAACGACTCGAGCGTCTCGCAACAATTTTCGAAGCCGGCTCAGTTTGCCTCGCCAAAAGTTGCGATGGCCGAACAGCAGTCATCTCCACTCGAAGCGATCCTGGAATTGGTGCACGAGCAGGAAGTTTCCGCGCGCGAAGCTGCGGCGCAAAAGCGCGCCGCGCGACACCGTGCCACACCAAGCGCGCTCATCGACATTCCGTTTTCCGGGGATCGAGAGCCGCAACCGTCTCGTCAAGCCGAGTGGGCGCCCGAAGAAAGAAAGAAGACCGTGCGCCGGGAGAGGGCGGCCGAGGTGCCTGCTCCCGTTCCGCCAACCGTACGACGACATGCAGCGGCCCGCGCCGAGCCCGTAGACCTGGGCGTAACAGATATCGTCACAGTTGAGCCGGGCGACTCGCTTTGGAAGCTCGCCAGGCTGTACCTGGGAAGCGGTAGACGGTGGCGGGAGCTAGCCGCGCTCAATACGCAAATCCTGAACGCGAACCTGCTTCACGTGGGTGAATGGATTTGCCTGCCGACCGGGCACCTGCAGAACGCGCGAGGAATCGCTCCCAGAGCCCGCTCTCCGGCGAGCGTCACGCAGAGGGTCGCCCAGAAAATCGCACCGAAAGTCTGCCCCGGCGAGGTGAGTTTCGACCGGTTCGTCGTTACGGCTGAGCCATTAGGCGGCTCCGGACGGCGGGCGCTGTCGCCAGGTCGATGCATGTCCACGCCATAGCTAAAGCCCCGTCTATCATAGCCTTGTCCGCGTCAGGACTGACACAGTGGGCCGTGAATTCCGGCTGGTGATTCACGGCCGGCAGGGAGTTGATCCCGATCATCGGATGGATCGAGGGCATGGCCAGCGAGACGTTCCCCATGTCGGTCGAGCCGGTCGGTCGCGTCTCCCACTCGCCCAGATTGGGAAAGGGCCTCCCCAAAGCCTCGGAATTCGCCCGGTAGAACGACGCTATGTCGCCGTCGTGGAGCATCTCGGCGTAGGGCTTATCGCCGCCGGTGATGCTCAGTTTGGAGCCGGTCGCGAGGGCGCCCGCCTCGAAGCACTTGTACACCTTAGGTCGCAACTCGGCCAACTGAGCCAGCGTCTCGGAACGCACGATGTACTTTGCCGAGGTGTGCGCGGGAACCACATTCGGGGCCGCGCCGCCGTTCGTCACGATGCCGTGGAACCGATCGGTCGCGCGGATGTGCTGCCGGAGCAGGCCCAGCGCCGTTTGCGCGATCGTCAGGGCGTCCGCGGCGTTCACGCCGAGTTCGGGAAAGGCCGAGGCGTGCGATTCCTTCCCGGTGTAATGCACCTCGAACATCGATGCGGCAATGATCTTCGATCGCAGCATGTCGAAAGGCGCCGGGTGGACCATCATGCTCGCGTGAATGCCTTTGAACCCGCCGCGCTCGAGCAAGAGAATCTTGCCGCCGGCGTTGCCCACTTCCTCAGCGGGCGTGCCGATCACGCTGATGGTGAGGCCGACGTCGTCGGCGACCTTTGCCGCGGCAATCGCCGCGCCCACGGCCGAGGCGGCGATGATGTTGTGACCGCAGGCGTGGCCGATACCGGGCAGCGAGTCGTATTCGGCGCAGATGCCGATGTGCAGCGGTCCGGAGCCGGCGCGGGCGCGGAAAGCAGTCGGCAGGTCGCAGATGCCTTTATCGACCGAGAAGCCCGCATCCGCGAGCGCCTCGCAGAGCCACGCCGAAGACTTCTCCTCCTCGAAACCGAGCTCCGGATGCGCATGGATTCGATGGCTCAGGCCGATCAAGCCTTCACGTGAAGTTTCGAAACGCTCGCGCGCCGCAGATTTTGCGTCCATAGCTCTTCCCCTCAATTCAATGTCGCCCGGAGAATAACACGCCCTTTGCGACAGGGCACCTTTGGAGCGTCGCGGGGTCTAATAGCCTCGAGGCTTACGATTGCGAGGGCTTCCGACCGATGCGAGTTACACGCGTGTGGTCACCAAGCCAGACAGCAGAAATCCGACTCGCGCGAAGAAGGTCTGCCGTTTCTCCGGACATCAACCTGGTGGGACTACTGAGCGTCTCGCTGTCCTTGCTCATTTTCCTGATGCTCGTGCCTCCGCGCCGCGTGGGCATAACTGCCGATTTGCCGTTCGCCAAGACTGCGACATTGCAACCCGATGCGGTGCGCGAGGACGCGGTGCGAATCTCGGTTATGCGCGACGGCCGCGTGTACTTTCGCGACACCGGAGTTGCCGCCGAAGACCTGCCGGCCTTGATACGAGAGGCGTTCCGCGAGGGCGCCAAGCGGGAAGTCTTTGTCGCTGTCGATTCGAGAGCGATGAATGGCGACGTAAATCCCGTGATTGACCAGCTTCGATGGGACGGCGCCAGCAGTGTCGTCATTTTGACGAACAAGCCGGGCTATCCGCCGGTGCGGGATCCGTCCCACTAGGGCAGTCCGACGCGTTTCGCGCGTGGCGTCAGAAAATCTTCCAGAGCATTGCTGCCGCAGCGATCGCTGCTCCGATGAGAATCAAAGCCGCCAAAACCCGGAACGGCTTCGACCGATAAATGTCCGGAATGGGGCTAAGAGGTTTGCGCGGCGGGACGGGCGGATCGAGCACCCCGGCCGCGGTATGTTTCGAGGGCGGACGTCCCGAGCGGCTACCGCCGGCCTGCGGCTCCAGTTCGTCTTCGTATCGAGTGAACTCATGTGGCATGACACTCGAATGTTACGCCCGATACCGGCGAATGCGCAAAAAAATGAGGGCGACTCGGCGTGAACCGGGTCGCCCTCGTTGGATTGATTCGCGAAGTTCCGCTTCGCGATTCAACTCAGCCGGAACGGTTCGGTTTTACCCTGGCCGCTCGGCGCAAATTGAGTCGTGAAGCTGCACTTGCTAGTTTGACTCAAGATCGCGACTCGGTTTTACCCGCGCCGCATTCTTGAGTTCACCGCAAAGCTCTTGCTTCCGCTTGCGTCCCTCAGAACTCGGTGTGACCCTCGTTGCTGTGAACTCTGCTGCGAAGCCGCACCGCGATCCGGCTGCCGGCAACCGCGCGAGGCGTGAACCTCACCGTCCCGTGTGCCCGACCGCGAAGCCTTCCTTCCCGACTCAATTCGGTTGAGGCTGACTCGGTGTGACCCGTGCCGCCTCTTAGAATTGAGTCGAGAAGTTTTTCTTCTCGATCAATCTGCGCGCATAGTAAGAGCGTCGCGAAAAGTTGGCAAGAGGAATTTCGTCAAAGCTCTGTGGAAATGTGTGGATGCCTGTGCAAAAAACGCAGCAAAAATGGGCCCGGATTCAGTTGGGTTCGGAGAATGGGTGAAGGAGAAAATCGATTTCCGCGGCCTGCTGCAGGGGCGCGCGTTGCGCTTGAGCTTGCGAAATCGCACGGCATGCGTGGCGCACGAAACTCAACGCTTCGGCGATGCTGAATCGCTGCGCGAGATCTCCATCCTGCGAATCCTGCAGCGCGGAAAGCTTCTCTTCGGCTTCCTGCAGATAGATCGAGCACATCAACAATCGGTTTTGCATCGGGCCCTCGCCTTCTTCGAAAAGTATTTCGGCAACGCCGCGGAAAAGTTCCAGCTTGATGGAAGTCGTCCATCCAGCGCGCTTACAATCGACGCCGTGGGCCAGCGGCAGGGTGAGCGAAACAGATGAATCGCCGGATCGTTGCCGTGACAACTTCTCTGTGGTTGATCGTAGCTATGGCGCTCGTCTGCCGCGCGGGCTACGCGTATCAGCAGGTGCGCGAAACTCCGCCGCAGATCCTCGCGGCCGATTCGTTCGCGCAGGAGACCGGCAACATCGCCATGGCGCTCGCCACCGGCAATGGCTTCAGCTCGCCCACGCGCCGCGACACCGGCCCGACGGCATGGCTGCCGCCCGTATATCCGGCTATCATCGCGCTCTTCTTCCGAATCTTCGGAATCTTCACGCTGCACGCATTCTATGCCGCCGCGGGATTCAACATTCTCTGTTCCACGGCGACCTGCGTGCCGATCTATTTTGCAGGGAAGCGCATCGCGGGAATCGGCGTGGGGAGCCTCGCGGCGTGGCTATGGGCGTTCTTCCCAGCCGCGATCGTGATGCCGTTTCAATGGATCTGGGAAACATCGCTCTCGGCGCTGCTCGTCGCGACGATCCTGTGGGCGACGCTCGAGCTCTCGGGTTCGCGGCCCATGCGCGATTGGTGCGCCTACGGCCTGCTCTGGGGCTTCTCCCTGCTGACGAATCCCTCGCTCGGCGCGGCACTCCCGTTCCTGCTCGGCTGGCTCGCGTTTCGCCGGCCGAGAAATGCCGAAAGCGAGCGGCGAAAGCGATTCGCGAAGCCGGCAGTCGCGCTCGGAGTCGCCGTCCTGTGCTGCGTGCCGTGGAGCATTCGCAACTACGTCCAGTTCCATCGCCTGATTCCGCTGCGATCGAATTTCGCCTTCGAGCTGTGGATCGGTAACAACGAGGTCTTCGACGATCGCTCACCGGACGTCAACGCCCGCGTGACGCGCTTCGAGCAATCGAGGCGCTACAGCCAGCTCGGCGAGACCGCATTCATGCAGGAAAAATGGCGTCTCGCCGCGAAATTCATCGAAACGCATAAGCATCGCGAGCTGCAATTGACCGAATGGAGATTCTTGTCGTTCTGGCTCGGGTCGTTTCGCCCGCTGCAGGATTTTGAGATCGCCGAGACGTGGCTCCAGGCAGTGCTCATCCTGAGCGCGCTCACAGCGGTCGGAAGCGTGATCGGCATCGTCGTGCTGTGGCGCCGGCGAAGTCCTTACGCGTTTCCGGCCGCCGCGTTCGTCGTGGTCGTGCCGGTCGTCTACTACATCACGCACGCGTCGCTGCGCTACCGGCATCCGATCGATCCGGTTGTGCTCCTGCTGACGGCAGTCGCCGTGATGGCGCCGTGGCACAAAGAAAAGGGAACACAATCGTTCAAGGAAGAAGCTGCACGCTGCGCGCGATGATCGTCGTGTCGCCATCTTGCGATGGAGCAGCTTTCAGCGGCCGAGCTTTCAACAGGAATTCGCCGTCGGGAGGCAAAGCATAGCTCTCGTCGGCCGCGGAAACTTCGACGGGCTTGCCCGTGGGCAACGAAAAGTCGATTTCGACTCCGTCCGCCGAAATCGCATCGCAGCGGTACATTGCCCATCCATTGAAATACTGCCGAATCCGCGGCTCCTGGGGCGCGAGTGCCCGCCCGCCCACGCGAACGTCTTCCACGTCCGCATCCGGCGGAAAAAATACCGCCGCGGACGGCGCGCCGCGCTCGGAGCGCAGCAGTGCCTGGTAGGCATGCCGCCCGTTGGCCATCGACGATTCGAGAATGGTGAATGTCGGCGCGGGCGCATCGATGCTCGGAGCGTCGGTGAAGAATGCCGGACCCGAAAGCCACGGCACGCCGCGCCCGGTCGCGCGATGGAAAGACGCTGCAAGGCGCAAAGGCTCCGGCAAATGCCCGGAAGCAGGCTCGACGATCCACTGCGCCTTTCCGGAGTCCGCGTCTCGCCAATATTCGATGTTCACGCGCTCGGGCGCTTTGGAAGAATACGGCGGCAGGACCACGGCCGCTACGGTGGTGATCGCGCCCGCCAGAATCGGTATCCACAAAAACGCGAACGAACGAAGGCCGCCGGCCGTCAGCAGATCCGCGCAAAGCGGCGCAATCGGCGTCAGCAGCAGCCCGACGGTAATGGCGATCAGCGGCAGCCCGCGATTGCCGAGCGCGTCGTAAAGCAGGCTGGCCGGCGCAAAGCCGACGAGCGCGGCGACGGCGAGCGGGACGATCGTCGCGACGCTCGCTGCCAAGCTCAGCTGGTCGCCCGCGCGCGGGAGCGTCGCAGCAAGGCCTGCGATGGCGGCGAAGGCGACCGGCAGCAGAAGCACGTACGACAATCCCGGCTCCGTCCACGAGAGAATCACCGCCAGCAGCGCCCACCAAACCCACACGCCGCTCCACATTCCCCAGAAGCCGGCGCGCCGCACGTAGAACACTCCGTTGGCGAAGACGACTGCCGCGCCGAGCAGCCAGAAAGTAATCTCGAATGGCACCGGATGCGCGATCCAGTTGACGGGGGTCGAGCCCGCAAATAGCAGCCCTTGCCGCAGAATGAGCGCGAGCGCCGTCGTGACGGCGATGGTCACGATCCAGCCGAGGGCCCCCAGGAGAAACTCGCGGATCGTGACCCGTTTCGTCCGGATCAGCCACCCAACCTGCATGAATATCAGCAGTGCGGCCAGCCCCGCAAAGAGTAGCGATCGTTTCGCGGGCCACCGCACCACGGAGCGGCCCAAGAGATCGAAGAACACGCCCTCGCTCTGCGGAACACTCGAGAGATCGGCGTTGGCCAGAGCGGTCACCGAGGGCAGCGCGTTCTCGCCCTGGTGCTGCAAACTATCTGGAGACACGTTGGCCGAATTGTCGAGCGGCGTGTGATAGTGCACTTCGTCGCCGATGAACGCGAAGTTCAGGCCCTGATAACCCGCCGCTTTGAAAACGGTGAAATCCGTGTCGTTCGGGAGCGCTTTGTAGACGGTGTAGAAAATCGAGCTGGTGACCGGGCGCGGTGCATGCTCCCCGTAGAGGCGCACGGCCCACTCGTTCGCGCTCCCCGTTTCGAAAAGCACGCTCGGGCCCGACGTGCCGCGAGCGTCGAGGTTCACGACTGCGCGCACGTCCTTCGCCCACGAATTCCCATCGACGAACGCTCGGGCTCCAAGCAGGCCCGCTTCTTCGCCTTCGTCGAGCAGAAAAATCACGGCATGGCGCGGCGCCGGCATGGATTTGAGCGCGCGCGCAATTTCGAGGACGGCCGCGACTCCCACGCCGTCATCCGAATCGCCCGGCCCAGCCGGGACCGAGTCGTAATGCGCGGCGAGCAGAACCGCGTCGCTCGACGATGCATCGCTCCCGTCGAGTCGCGCCAGGACGTTGTTGACTGTCGCGCACGTCCCGAAATCCCCGCAGGCGAAGGCCGTTTGAATCTGCGGCTGGTAGCCAAGCTTCGTCAATTCCACGACGATGCGGTCGCGCACGCCGTCATCCGCCGCGGTTCCGACCGGATGCGGCTGGTCGGTATTGAAGACGCGGTGCAACGTATCGAGCGCGCGGCCGGCAGAGAACTGGTTCAGCGGAGAGTTGGCGAGCTTCGGCGCCGGCGGCTGCAAACCCCCGAGTGCCACAACGAGGATTGCCGCTAAAGCAAGTACCGACAGCAAAATCCGGCGCAGTCCTGGTGAGCTGGGTGAAGCCAAGCATGCCTCCGGCGTGGGCCATCCTAGGATGCCCACCGGCGCAAGTCAATCGACCGGAAGTCCCAATATGACTAAGAATTGACGGTCGGCTACGCCTTTTAGATTCCAATCGCGCGGCTTCCCGTTTACCCTGATGCCCTCAAAAGCGCCCTGGAAGGCGGAGGCAGGCCGTATGACCGTTCTAGATATTGTCCTGGGGAAAGCGCTTGCCACATGGGACGAGCGCGCCGAACAGATTGGCCCCTCTTCGGGCATTCCGATTTTTGGTCTGGACGCGCTGAGCTCGGCGGCGTACGGGCCTGAAGCCGCTCTCACACTGCTGCTTCCGCTGGGCGCCGCCGGAGTCGCTTATATCCTTCCCGTCAGCCTGAGCATCATCGTGCTCCTGGCAATCGTGTACATGTCGTATCGACAGACGATCGCCGCGTATCCGGGTGGCGGTGGCTCGTACACCGTCGCCACAGAAAACCTCGGCACGTATCCGGGCCTGCTGGCTGCGGCCGCGCTGATGATCGATTACATCCTCGTGGTTGCGGTCGGCATTTCTGCGGGCGTCGGCGCGCTCGTATCGGCGATGCCGAGCCTGCAGCCGCACACCTTGCTGATCTGCCTGAGCATTCTCGTGGTCATCATGATCGTGAACCTGCGGGGCCTGCGCGAGGCGGGCATCGTTTTCATGATTCCAACCTATGTTTTTGTCGGGTCGCTGCTGATCGCCATTGGCATGGGCTTGGTCAAAACCGTGATGGCGGCAGGCCATCCGGTGCCTGCCGTGCCGCTGCCGGCGGCGCCGGCCGGGACGATCGCGATCGCCAGCACCTGGATACTGCTGCAGACCTTCGCCAACGGTTGCACCGCCATGACGGGCGTCGAGGCGGTCAGCAACGGCGTGCGGGCGTTTCGCGAGCCCACCGTTCCGAACGCGCAGAAAACCCTGACTGTGATCATCGGCTTGCTGGTTGTGATGCTCGCCGGTATCGCGTACTTGATTCGCGCGTACGGCATCGTTGCAACCGACCCGGGCAAGCCGGGCTATCAGAGCGTGCTTTCGATGCTGGTAGCGGCGGTCTCGGGCCGAGGCTGGTTTTACGACATTACCATCGGATCGGTGCTTGTGATCCTGTCGCTCTCGGCCAACACCGCCTTCGCCGATTTCCCGCGGCTCTGCAAGATGGTTTCGTACAACAACTTTCTGCCGCATTCCTTCGGCTTTCGAGGACGCCGCCTGGTCTATTCGCAAGGCATTATCGTGCTCTTCGTGCTTTCGGCGATTCTGCTCATTGTGTTCGGCGGCGTCACCGACCGGTTGATCCCGCTGTTTGCGATCGGGGCGTTCCTGGCGTTCACGCTCTCGCAGGCTGGCATGGTGGGCCACTGGCGGCGGAAGGGCGGTCCCGGCTCAGGTTTGAGCATGGCCATCAACGGTTTGGGCGCGCTCGCCACGGGACTCACCCTGCTCGTGGTTCTCGTAGCGAAGTTCACATCCGGCGCCTGGGTGAGCGTCCTGCTGATTCTAGGCATGATGTTGGCGATGCTTTGGGTGCGCCGCCACTACAACGCGGTGGCCGCTGAGACGTGCTGCACCTCGCCGTTGGACGTAAGTTCGCTAGGCTCGCCCGTTGTGGTGGTGCCCATCCAGGACTGGAGCAAAGTGGCCCAGCGGGCTCTCGAATTCGGCTTGACCCTTTCGACGGACATCCGCGCCGTACACGTCGCGTCGGAAGACGAGACAAACGCTCTGCGCGTCGAGTGGGACCAGGTCGTCGGCGGGCCCTTCCGGAAGGCGGGCCGGACGCCTCCGGAGCTCGTAAGCCTTCCCTCTCCCTATCGCCTGATCCTGAAGCCGATTCTCGAGTTCGTCCTTCAGGTCGAGAAGGACAACCCGGGCCGGCAGATCGCGGTGATCGTGCCCGAGCTCGTCGAAAAGCACTGGTATCACTATCCCTTGCACAATCAGAGGGCTGAGCTGCTGAAAGCGCTGATTCTGCTCCACGGCAGCCAGCGCATCGTCTTGATTAATGTCCCGTGGTACATCAAGGCTTGATTGCGATTGATTAGAAAGGACAGCTTCCGCCAAAACCCCGCTTTACACGTCTGGTGCGCCATGTTAGCTTGTATTCCCGTAACCGCCGATTCGCGAAGCGCCAGGCGGCAGGGCACCGATCATCGACCCTCCGAACGTTTCTGTCTCGAAAGCCTCCATCAAGAAGACTGAACAGAAGCTCCTCCCGACGCGGACGCGTAAGGGAGCAAACCGTGCGAGGGCCGGGTGCTAAAACTCCGCAAAGTCGAGTTGCTGGGCTTTAAGTCGTTCTTCGAAAAGACGCCGATCACCTTCAGCGGCAGTGGGATCACGTGCATTGTCGGGCCCAATGGCTGCGGCAAGTCCAACGTGGTCGACGCCGTCTCCTGGGTCTTGGGCGAGCAGAGCCACAAGATGCTCCGCGCCGAGCGGATGTCCGACTGCATCTTCAACGGCACCGCCAAGCGGCCGCCCCTGGGCCTTGCCGAGGTGACGCTGACCCTTGTCGACCCCGAGCTCTCCGAAGCCGTCGCCAAGGTCATTCACGGACAGGCCGAAGCCCTTACGGACGCGCACGATTCCGCCGACGACTCCGAGCCGCAGGATCCAGCTGCCGCTCCGGCTGACTCCCTGCCCGAAGAATCCGCGCCCGAAGTCGGGGCGAGCGTCAAGCCTCGCAAAAAGCGGGGCGCCGACAAGCCTGCGATTTCCATGAAGCCCGGCGAGATCGTGGTAGGGCGAAGGCTCTACCGCTCGGGCCAGAGCGAATACCTGATCAACGGCCGCGTGGCGCGCCTGCGCGACGTCCAGGAAATTTTCATGGGTATCGGGCTCGGTCCCGACAGCTACGCCATCATCGAGCAGGGCCGCATCGGCCAAATCCTGAATTCGAAGCCGATGGACCGCCGCGCCATCATCGAAGAAGCCGCCGGCATCACCATGTACAAGACCAAAAAGCGCCTGGCGGAAGCGAAGCTCGAAGCCTCGAAGATCAATTTGTCGCGCGTGAACGACATTCTCGTCGAAGTCGAAAAGCAACTCGCCTCGCTGAAACGGCAAGCCTCCAAGGCGCGGCGCTACGCGGAACTGCGCGAACAGATGCGCGGCCTGCTGCGCATCGTGCTGGCGAGCAAGGCTGAGCACCTCGATATCGAAGCCGCGCGCCTCGAAAACCTGCTCCGCGACATGGACGCGGCCGAGGAGCGCCAATCGAAGTCGGTTCACGAGTTCGAGAGCGAGCAGGAACGGTTGAGCAGCCGCACCTACGAGCTCGACGCCGAACTCCGCCAGACGCAGAACCTTCTCGGGCAAACGGCGCTCGATCTCGATCGCGCCGAAAACCGCATCACCTTCAATCGCGAACAGGCCGCGCAACTGGCCTCGCGCGCCGAGCGCCTCGCCCTCGAAATCGAGCAGGCAGCGCGACAGGCCGTCGACCTTGCGGCCCGCATGGACGTCCAAAGAGAGTCGGTCGCCACGCTGCGCAACCAGGCCGCGCTCCTCGAAGCGAGTTTGCGCGAAGCCTCCGAGACCGTTTCCTCGCGCGCGGCGGAACAAAGCCGCCTCGAAAATCGCATGGAGGAGCTGCGCAGGCTCGCGAGCCGCCTCGTCGAAGAATCCGCGCGGCAACAGGCCGAGTCGCTGCAGGCGGAGGAAGCTGCCGCCCGCCACACGGCCGCTGAAGACGCTCGCGCCTCTGCTTTGATGGCCATCGAGCAGGAGTGCCTCGCACTGGAAGCTCGGCTGGCCGGCGCGGAAAACACCTTTGCTCTGGCTTCGCGGCAGGCGGAGCAGATGGCGGCGGCGGTGCGCGAGGCCCAGACGAACCTCGCAAGCCTTCGCCACACGCAGCAGGAAACGAGCCAGCAGCTCGAGCGCACGCGCCAGGATCTCTCCGCGGAGCGCGCGCGGCATGCGTCGCTCGAACAAATCCTGCGCGAGCGCGCCTACACGGCGGACGCCGTGCAAAAGCTTTTCAACGCCAGCGGCGCGCCGCAATCCGATCCCGCGCGAGCCGGTTTCCGCGCCGTCGGCCTTCTCGCCGATTACACCGAAGTACAGGAAGAATACGAAGCCGCCGTCGAGCAGTTCCTGCGCGAAGAGCTCGAGTACGTGGTCGTGGAATCGTTCGACCAGGCCCGCGCCGGCGTGGCGCTGCTGCGCGACGAAGTCGGCGGCCGCGCGACCTTCTTCGTCGATTCGACGGCTGGCCTCGAAATCGATCGCTCCGAGACCGATGGCACGTCGTCCATGCCGGGCAATTTCATCGCGCGATTGGACAAGCTCGTCGAATTCCGCGATCCGCTGGGCGCGGCCACGAAGTATTTCCTCAAGAAGCTGCGCGCTGCGTACCTGGTCGAGTCGAGCGCCGTCGCCGAGCTGATGGCCCGCGAACATCCCCACAGCTATTTTCTTACGCCCGAAGGCACCTGCTATCACGGCCGGATGGTCTCCGGCGGACGCAAGGGCGAAGCCGGCCCGCTCGCGCTGAAACGCGAGCTTCGCCAGCACGAGACCGAGGCCGCGCGGCTCGATGAGTGGGCCTCTCGCCAGCAGGCCGAGCTCAGTCTCCTTGAGGAGCAGATCGCCGCCGCCGAAGCGCATATCGCCGCCTTCACCGCGCAGCAGATGGAAGCGGAAAAGTCGCTCGTTGCGGCCACGCACCAGCGCGATCAGGTGCGCAACGAGTCGCATCGCGCCACCCAGCAGTTCGCCTCGGAACGCGAGGAGATCGCGCGCCTCCGCGAGGACGCCCAAGCCGCTCGTCTTCGCGCCGAACACGCGCGCCGCCAGCACGAGGAGGCGGTCCGTTCCCGCGCCGCGGCTGAATCGGAGAGCGCCGCCGCAGCGGAAGCAATCGCGAATTTGCGGCTCGATTTTCAGGGCCTCCAGGAACAAGTCGTAGCCCGCCGCGAAGAGCTCGCCGCCATGTCCGAGCGTCTCTCGAGCGCCGAGGCATTGGAAGCGCGTCTTGCGGACGAAAAGGCTCAAGTGAGCGCGCGCGTAGAGTCCCTGCAACAGCAGCACGCCGCTCTGTTGGACGAGCGCGCCGCAATCGAGGGTTCCTGCGAACAGATCGCGCAGCAAGCCGAGGAACTCCGCAAAGAAAAGTTGCGGCTCGAAGAGCAGAAGGCCGCGCTCGAAGGCGAGTGGGAGCAGGCGCGCACCCGCACGGCCCAGATCGAAGAGACGCTGCGCGGCCAGCGCCAGTCGCTCGAAGAGCTGCGCGCGGAACGCAGCCAGCGCCAGATCGAAAGAGCGCGCAACGATGCCGACCGCGACTACCTGCGGCAAACGTGCGTCGCCGAACTCAACGCGCAACCCGAAGAACTGATGGCGCAGCAGGAACAGCAGCTCGTCGGCGAGGATCTGATCGCCGCCGAAACGAATTACAACGAGATGAAAGCGCGCGTCGAGGCCATGGGCCCGGTCAATATGATGGCGCTCGAGGAATTCCAGGAGTGCGAGGAGCGCGAGGGCTTCCTGCGGCGCGAGCGCGACGATCTAGTCCAGTCGATCCAGAATACGCAGCTCACCATCACCGAGCTCGACGAGGTCTCGCAGCAGAAATTCGAGGAAGCCTTCCAGTTCATCAACGCAAGCTTCGCGGTCGCGTTCCAATCGCTCTTCGGCGGCGGCCACGGCGAGATGCGGCTCAGCGAAGCCGACAGCTCCGGCGACGCGGGCATCGACATCGTGGCGCAGCCTCCCGGCAAGCGCCTGCAGAATATCCTGCTGCTCTCGGGCGGCGAGAAAGCGCTCACGGCGCTCGCGCTGCTGATCGCCGTCTTCCGCTATCGTCCGAGTCCCTTCTGCATTCTCGACGAAGTCGACGCGCCGCTCGACGAAGCCAACGTCGGCCGCTTCAACCGCATGCTCGCCGAAATGTGCGGCCAGACGCAGTTCATCGTCGTGACGCACAACCGCCGAACGATGGAGATGGGTTCGGTGCTCTACGGCGTCACCATGCAGGAGCCCGGCGTCTCGAAGCTCGTCTCCGTGAAGTGGGAAGACGACGCCGCGGCAACGTCGCCTCAGGCCGCCGCAGCCGCCAGCAACGCCGCGTAGCGCTCGCGCTGTGCCCGTCCTTCCGGACCGAAGAACGTCCGCCGCGGAATCCCGTATCATGTCCGTGTGGAGACTTTTGTCCTGCTTCCGGGCATGGACGGCACCGGCGTGTTCTTCGCCGATTTCCCCGCAGTGATGCCCGCCGAACGAAAGCCTGTGATCGTCGCGTATCCAAACGATCCCAAGCTCGGCTACCCCGAACTCGAAAGTCTTGCTCGAGCCGCGCTTCCGCAGGATCGGCCTTTCGTTCTTCTCGGTGAGTCATTCTCGGGCCCCATCGCGATCTCGATCGCCGCCTCAAACCCGCCGGGCCTCCGTGGCCTCATCCTTTGCTGCACGTTCGCGCGGAGCCCTCATCCGCTGCTGCCGCTGGCGACCGCTGCCCTAAAACCTTTTCCGGCGGGTCGCGTGCCGGCCTTCATCCTGCATCGCAATCTATTCGGCAGATTCGATTCGCCGCATCACCGCGCTCAACTCGCCAAACTTCGCGACCTCGTCTCCCCAAGCACGCTGAAGTCCCGGCTCGAAGCTGTCGCACGCGCCGACGTATCCGAAGAACTCCGGCAGATCAATGTTCCGATTCTCTACATCCGTGCGAAACGCGATCGCGTCGTGTCGCGCGCCTCGGGCGACTACGTCAAGAAGACCCGTCCGGACGCGGAGATCGTCGACATCGACGCGCCTCATCTCCTTCTGCAAACGGTTCCGCGGGAGGCCCTGTCCATCATCGAGAGGTTTTTCGACAAGCAGTGAAGGCGCTCTTGCCGCCGCCATACCCGCCGATTTCCCGCGCTGAAGGCATCGCAATTTCAAATGAATCGAGCCGTCTTTAAGCGTTGACAACTTTTCTCTCTGCGCTAGAATGGCCGCCTCCCAGAACCGAGGAAAGAAATCACGTGGCTTCTTCTCAAATGCACGCCGTTATTTCACAAACAAATTTTCCGGGGCTCAAACTCCACGGGCGGGGAAAGGTCCGCGACATCTACGATCTCGGCGATCGCCTGCTGATCGTGGCGACGGATCGTCTTTCCGCTTTCGATGTCGTTTTGCCCACGCCGATTCCCGATAAGGGACGCGTCCTCACCCAGCTTTCGATGTTCTGGTTTGAAAAGCTCGCTCACGTCGTGCCGCACCACGTGCTTGCCATGAAAGATTTCGGCGGCGAGTTGGCGCCTTACGCTGCGGAGCTGAATGGCCGCGCGATGCTGGTCCGCAAGACGGACCCGGTGCCGATCGAGTGCGTAGTGCGCGGCTATATTTCGGGATCGGGGCTGAAAGACTATATGCGCACGGGCGGCATCTGCGGCATCCCTCTGCCTGCCGGCCTGCGCGACTCGGACAAGCTTCCCGAGCCGATCTTTACGCCTTCGACGAAAGCCACCACGGGCCACGACGAGAACATTTCCTTCGAAGAGACGGTGACAAGAATTGGCCGCCCGCTTGCCGAGAAACTGCGCGACACGAGCCTGACTCTCTATAAGCGCGCCGCCGAACACGCCGCCCAGCGAGGCATCATCATCGCCGACACGAAATTCGAATTCGGGCTGCTGAATGACGATCTGATTTGGATCGACGAAGCGCTCACGCCGGATTCGTCCCGCTTCTGGCCCGCCGATCAGTACGCGCCGGGCAAAGCGCAGCCTTCGTTCGACAAGCAATATGTCCGCGACTACCTCGAGCGGATCGGCTGGAACAAGCAGCCGCCCGCCCCGGCCTTGCCGCCGGATGTGGTCGCCAACACGCGAGACAAATACCGGGAGTCGTACCAGCGCATCACCGGCCGTGCACTCGATTAGCTCAGGGGCAACCTTCTTCTTCAGGGCGCAGCGCGGAGCGTGCATACGTGAAAGAGCAATTGGAGTTGCTGGTCGGCATGATGGTCGAGCGCGGCATTCTGCTGGAAGAGGCAGTCACGGAGTTCGAGAAGAAGTTCATCAAGCGCGCCCTCGAACGCGCCAACGGCAATCAGTCGCGCGCCGCGAAATCGCTCGGAATCCACCGCAACACCCTTAGCCGCAAGGTAGGCGAATACAAGCTCAATCACGTCGGCCGCCGCTAGGCCCCTGTCCCACTTCGTAGCTCTCCCTCAAAGAAAAAGGCCGGCCCGTTGCCGGCCCGGCCCCGAAAGCTTCCCGTCGTTGCGCGTCTTACTTCCTGTGCGCCGGAGCCTTCCCCTTCTCGGGAATGATCGTTGGATCGACCTTCACCTTGTCCCAATGCAACATGAACGGCGAGGGATCGTACGTCGTCAGCGTCCCGGAGAAGCGAATAGGATCGTCCTTTTCCAGGCGCACCACGTCCGGCTGGGGCGGAACATCACCGCCCGCGGGATTCGGCGCGATCCACACCTTGGCGTCCATATTCGCCGTGGTCGCCGCCTCTACGTCTTGTTGCGTGGCGCCGAAATAGACCATGAAGTCCACGGTCGTGTCCGTCTTCTGCACGTCGATAATCTTGCCCACGACCTCGGGGAACTCGGCCCCGCAGATCGCCAGCCACGTCATCTTGGCTTTGTCGCCGCCGCCGCTCAGGTCCTGGATCACGGTGACGATCGTGCTGGCCTGCGCGATCTTCAGAAGATCCGCTGCGGCAGGAATCGTGTACGTCGCGGGACGGTCCGGTGAGTTCGCTGCGAGTTGCAGCATCTCGTTGAGCTGCCCGTCGATCAGGCTGTCGCAAGTCGGCTGCTCGTAGTTGATCATCGTCTTGCGCAGGTAGTCTTTCACTTTGTCGGCATCTTCGATCTTCAGGTCGATGGCGCGAGCCACGGCCCACATGCCGTCGAGAGGCTGTGGTGGGTTCAACGCCATGTACGCGAGGCCAAGGCGATAGGAAGCGAGAGCATCGTTTGGCGTATTTGCCAGCACAACCTTGTACGCCGTTATCGCGCCCGGGTAATCCTTCATTTGGAAGTCAGCCGCCGCAATCGCGCTGTTAAAGAACGCGGCGATGGCCTTCTTCTGCTGGTCGAACTGATCGTCGGTAACGTTGGCCGGCTTGGGCAGCTTCGGCAGTAGCTGAACCGCCAGCGCGGCAGCGTCCCGCTCCTTTGTCAACTGCGCGGCGGCGTCCGGCGGATTGCCGGTGAAGGATGCGGAAAAGGATTGGATGCGAAGCTGGATGGCCTGCAATTGCACGGTGACGTCCATCTTGTCGCCCAGCCCCAGAACGCGGTCGGCGCAAGCGATTGCCTTCGCGTACTCCTTGCCCTGTGCCAAGCCGTTGCAGACTCCCACGTACGCCGGGCCGATATACTTGATCAGCGTGGAGTTCGGATACTTGGTCATGTATCCGTCGAGACAGTTCATTTTCGCGTCGGGATCTTTTTCGGCTTGGCATGCCTGGAAGGAGTTGTACTCCTGCATCGTGTACGTCGGCTGCTGCGAGCTCTGCGCGGCCGCCTGAGCGGCAATCGGTCGCGGGGAAACCGTCGCCCATACCAGACCAGCCAGAATAAGTGCGGCTGCGTTCAGAAACTTTCGCATGATCGCTCCCTGCCTCCGTGAATGACGTCGGGCAACTGGCCGGCCTATCGGACCACTACCCTGCAGCGTGAACCCGCAAGCTACAGAAATCGACGGGATTATAGGGAAAGCATCCCGCCCCGCGCAAGCCCAAAACCATATCCCGACTTTAGTCTGGCATGTCTCGCACGCCCCGGGCAAGAAAAGCCTGCGTGTTAGGATGATGCGACGCCCTATCCGGTGGCCTCAAGGAGATCGCGCATGAGCAGCGGCACAATTCTCGAGAACAAAGTCGCACTGGTCACCGGCGCGAGCCGCGGCATCGGCTTCGCCATTGCGCGCGGCCTCGCAGGACTCGGCGCCAAGGTCGCATTGTGTGCGCGCGATCCGCAGAGGCTCGAAAAAGCCGCGGCGCAGCTCAAGGACTCGGGCGCATCCGTTGCCGCAATTCCCGCGGACCTCCGCAGCGCGAACGAAATTGCTCCGCTCGTCCGCAAGGCAGAGGAGTCGCTCGGCCCCCTCGATATCCTTGTCAACAACGCCGGCATCGGAACTTTCGCTCCCGTGCAGGAAGCGTCCGAGGCGGATTGGGACGCCATATTAGACACCAATCTGAAAGCAGTGTTCCTGCTGACGAAAGCCGTCGCGCCGGGGATGATTCAGCGCCGCACCGGGCACATCATCAACATCGGGTCGCTCTCCGGCAGGAGCGCGTTCGCGGGCGGCGGGATCTACTGCGCCTCGAAGTGGGGGCTCCTCGGCTTCACGCAATGCGCGGCCGAGGATTTGCGCCAGTACGGGATTCGCGTCAGCGCGGTCATGCCGGGTTCGGTGGCTACCGATTTTTCGCCGCATGCGGGCAAGGACACGAGCAAAATGCTGCAGCCCGAGGATGTCGCGCACGCCGTCGAAAGCATCGTTACGCAAGCGCCGCAAAGCTTTATCAGCGAAGTGCTTATCCGCCCCGCGCAGAAGCCCTGAACCTCACCCCAGGGCTAACTCCCAGGTCATCGACGAATCCTGCACCCCCCTCCCCGCATCCAAAGACTTCATAAAAGGGAGAAGGAACATGATCGAAGTTCGTCCCAGTGAAGATCGCGGGCATAACAAGCTTTCCTGGCTCGACAGCCGGTTCACGTTTTCGTTCGACCAATACTACGATCCCGATCACATGCAGTTTCGCTCGCTGCGTGTAATCAACGAGGACGTGGTCGCGCCGGGCGGCGGCTTCCCGACCCATCCTCACCGCGACATGGAGATCCTCACATGGATTCTCGATGGTGCGCTCGAGCATCGCGACAACACCGGCGGCCGAGGCGTGATTCGTCCCGGCGAGCTCCAGCATATGACGGCGGGCCGCGGCGTGATGCACAGCGAATTCAATCCTTCGCCCAAAGACTCGGTGCACCTGCTCCAGATATGGCTGCTGCCGGAGCGGCGCGGTCTCGATCCCAGCTACGAACAGCTTTCGTTTGACGATGAGGATCTCCGCAACAAGTTCGGCCTTGTCGCCGGGCCGCAGGCGCCGGTCACGATTCGCCAGAACGCGAATCTGTACATCGCGCGTCTCGACAAGGCCGCGAGCGCCCAGCATGCGCTCGATCCCGGCCGCGGCGCCTGGTTGCAGGTCGCGCGCGGCAGCGTGAAGGTCAACGGCACGCAGCTCAAGGCAGGCGACGGCGCCGCCATATCGGACGAAACGAGCGTCCGCGTCGAGGCCCAGGATCCCTCCGAGGTCTTGCTCTTCGATCTCGCGTGACGTCTTCAGAAGCGGCCCGGGACTCCCGTTCCGGGTCGCATTGTGGTACCTTCCACCGGGTTTTGGGTCCCTGAAACCGCTCGATCACTCGCAAACGCGAAGGAGACGCACATGGCCAACTCTTCGGGCAGCATCGTGCCGTTACTCGGGCGTATTTTGCTCAGCTCCGTTTTCCTCATCGCCGCTTACGGCAAGGTCACGGGTTTCCACGGCGAAGAAGCTTTTGTAGCGATGAAGCATCTGCCGATGCCGGCCGTCGCGCTCGGAATCGCGATGATGGTCGAGCTTCTTGGAGGGCTGGCCATTCTCGTGGGGCTCTACGCTCGATTCGCTGCGTGGATCGTCTTCCTGTACATGATTCCGACCACATTTCTCTTCCACAATTTCTGGACGCTGGAAGGGGCAGCTCGCATGGACACCACGCTCCATTTCGAGAAGAACATCGCGATCATGGGAGGCCTGCTGATCCTCGCGGCATTCGGCGCGGGCGCCTACTCGGTCGATGCGGCGCGCGCTCCGAAGGCCGCCTAGGCACGGCCAGACCGCGGCCCTCGATGCGGAATCCATGTGTGCGGCGCCCGCATCCGATCTGTGGTTAAATACTTCGCACATTCGAACGAAAAACCCAGGAGGAACCATGCCCGACCACAAGCGACCCGCGCCCGCAGCGGTGCCCATTCACGAACTAATCAGCCACCGCTGGAGCCCGCGCGCATTCGAAGCGCGCGCGGTCGAGCCGGAAAAGCTGCGCAGCCTTTTCGAGGCGGCCCGCTGGGCGTCCTCGTCTTACAACGCGCAGCCGTGGTATTTCATCGTCGCCACCAAAGACGATCCGGAGGCTTACAAAAAGGTCCTCGACAGCTTCGTTGAGTTCAACCAGGGCTGGGCCAAGAATGCGCCGGTCGTCGCTTTGAGCGTCGCCGCATACAAGATGCCCCACGACGGCTCACAGAATCGCCACGCGTTTCACGACGTAGGCCAGGCCGCGGCCAACCTCGCCTTGCAGGCCACCGCGCTCGGCTTGCAGGTCCACCAGATGGCGGGAATCCTGCCCGACAAGGCCCGCGAGATTTTTGCGATCCCGGCGGATTTCGAAGCCGTCGCCGGCTTCGCCATCGGCTACCCCGGCGATCCGGCCAGCCTGCCCGAAGCGCTGCGCCAGCGCGAGCACGCTCCGCGCGACCGTCGCCCCGCATCCTCGTTCGTCTTCACCGGGCACTGGGGCAAAGTTTCTCCGATCGTCGCCGAAAAGTGACGACCCGACGAGGGTCGCCATCCTGAGGCCGGCGCCGTTGGTTTTAGCCGGCCGAAGGATCCGTCTCGACTCGCGCACCCGCGACCGGCCGAAGGATGTGTCCGGTTCACCCAGCATGCCCGGCGAGCCTCGCAGTCTCCGAGCCCCTCAAGGATTTTCTCGGTGCCCTCCGTGTGAAGTTGAGCCGCCGAAAAGCCTCGCACCCGCCACGTGCATGCACACAAGCCGCGAGTCACCCGGTGCTAATCACCAATCACCACCCGTGTTACTCTCCGTCCGGGCAAGCGTTCGGCTTGCCCAACGGGGGAGGCATCGCCATGAAAACGAAATCCATCCTGATGACGTTCGCTGTTCTGGTGTTGATCGCTGCGGGAGTTGCATTCGCCAGCGCGGGCGCCGAAAAGAAAGATCGCGCATCCGAAATCGACGCGCTCAAGACGCAAGTCGCCGCGCTCCAGGCGCAGGCTCAGGCCGCTCAGGATTACGTTGCGATCTCGAATCTCCAGGCCGCCTACGGATACTACGGCGACAAATGCCAGTGGGACCAGGTCGCCGACCTTTTCGCGAAGGACGGCACGCTGGAAATCGGCTTGCGCGGCGTTTACGCCGGCCAGGATCGCGTCCGCGCCTATCTCCACACGCTTCCCGATCTCAAGTACGGCGTCCTCTTCAATCACATGCAGCTTCAGCCGGTGATCAACATCGCGCCCGACGACAAAACCGCCGAGGGACGCTGGCGCGCCTTCGAACAGTTCGGCATGTTGCATCGCGCGGCGCAGTGGGGCGGCGGCGTCTACGAGAACGAATACGTGAAGGAAGGCGGCGTGTGGAAGATTCACAAGCTGCACTACTACATGACCTACTACGTCGACTATTACAAAGGGTGGGACCAGGGCGGCCTCCCCGCTCCGCCACCCATCAAAGGCTTGCCGCCCGATCGACCCATCACCGACAACTACCAGCTCTACCCGGACGTTTTCGTTCCGCCCTTCCACTACAAGAATCCCGTCTCGGGCAAGTAAGAATACAATGCCGGGGATCGCTCAGGGGACGCAGCGCGCTGGCGCGGGCGCAACTGCGAGGACAGGCTTCTAGCCACTAGCCACTCGTCACTCGCCACTGTCTCTGTGTTACTCTCCCGTTCCGGCAAGGGCCAGGCCCTGCCGGATGGGGGAGGCATCGAATGAAAATGCAATCACTACTGATTCTTTTGGGCGTGGTGTGTTTCGTTGTGGTAGGAGTCGCTCTTGCGGGCGGCAAGAGCGAAAGCAAAGGCGACTTGGCCGCCGAGGTCGCGACGCTGAAGACGCAGGTCTCCGTGCTGCAAAAGCAGGCGCAGGCGTCGCAGGATTACATCGCCATCTCGAATCTCCAGACGGCCTATGGCTACTACGTCGATAAATGCAAGTGGGACGAAGCCGCCGACCTCTTCGCCAAAGACAGCACTCTCGAGATCGGTTTGCGCGGCGTCTACGTCGGCCAGGATCGCGTGCGCGCGTATCTCCACAAGCTGCCCGACCTGAAGTACGGCACGCTCTTCAATCACATGCAGCTGCAGCCCAAGATCGACGTCGCCCCCGACGGCCTCACCGCCGCGGCACGCTGGCGCGCCATCATGCAGGTCGGCATCCTGCACCGCTCCGCGCAGTGGGGCGAAGCAACCTACGAGAACACCTACGTGAAAGAAGACGGCATCTGGAAGATCAAGACCCTGCACGCCTACTTCACCTACTACGCCAACTATTACAAGGGCTGGGACCAGGGCGGCGATCCGCCTCCGGGACCCATCCCCGGCTTCCCGCCCGATCGCCCCACCACCGAAACCTATGGCCTCTACCCGGACGTCTATGTCCCGCCGTACCACTACAAGAATCCCGTGACGGGCAAATGACGGTGGCTGTTTTCACGCAACAGGGACGTCTCGAATTGTCAACATGTAATTTATAAGTTACAATGCAAACGCGATCGAGATTCGTCATTACCGGAACCGCGCCGGGAAAGATGTCTTTGACGATTGGCTAACGCGCCTCGCGGGTTTGTGGGAGTTGCGAATCGATTGGGGGCCCGGGTACCGCGTTTACTACGCCACGCTCGGCGGAGTTTGTGTGCTGCTCCTTTGCGGCGGCGACAAGCGAACACAGTCCGGGGACATTGATCGGGCACGGAAGTACCTTGAAGACTACAAGGAAAGGAATCGGCCACGTGAAACGTAAAGCGAGTGTCTCTCACGACGATGCCATTGTTCGACGGCTTCGTAGGGATCCTGATTTTGCCGCCGAGTACCTGAAGTCCGCGTTGGAAGATACGGACGAGCCCCGAGTCCTGCTCATTGCGTTGCGTCATCTCGCCAAGGCTCAGGGCATCGCCAAGGTCGCCAAAGCCGCGGGTGTGGAGCGAGAGAGCCTTTACCGAGCGCTGTCGGCCAATGGTAATCCTCGCCTTTCCACCTTGGTTGCCGTTACTAAAGCAATCGGTTTGAGGCTTACCGTCGAGGCTGCTTAGGAAAGCTGCACTTCGGAAGTAAAGGAGAAGCGATGAATCGCAATCGATTCGAAGGCAAGATCGCGCTGGTGACCGGCGGAAACAGCGGCATTGGCCTCGCCGCCGCGAAAGGATTCGCCGCCGAAGGCGCGAAAGTCGCCATCACCGGGCGCGATCCGAAGACGCTCGAAGCCGCCGCGCGCGAAGTCGGCGAAGGCACCCTGGCGCTGCGCTGCGATACGCGCGACCTCGCGCAGATCGACGCGGTGATGGCCGCCATCAAGAACACGCACGGCCGCCTCGACGTGCTCTTCGCCAACGCCGGCGTCGCCGATATCCAGGCCTTCGAGAAAATCACCGAAGAGCAGTACGACTACGTGATGGACATCAACCTCAAAGGCACGTTTTTCACCGTGCAGAAAGCCGTGCCGCTGATGCCGCCGGGTTCGGCAATTGTGCTGAATTCATCGAACGCCTCAACGCGCGCGTTCGCCGAGGCCTCGATCTATTGCGCGAGCAAGGCGGGCCTCGTCTCGCTCGGTCGCACCCTCGCCGCCGCGCTCGTCAACAAAGGCATCCGCGTCAACGTCTGCAGCCCCGGCCCCATCGATACCCCGATCGCTTGGCGCATGCCCAGCGTCTCGAAAGAGCAGATTGCCGGCTTCAAGGAATTCCTCAAAGGCACCACGCTGCGCAAGCAAATCGGCACGCCCGAAGAAGCGGTCGCTCCCGTGCTCTTCCTCGCGTCGCCCGAAGCCTCCAACATCATCGGCATCGACGTAGTCGTCGACGGCGGCGCCAACGTCGTCTGAATACAGCAACAAACTCTCGCCCAGGCTGATTGCATAATCCAGTGTGTTAAACTAGGATTTACCTAGGAGAAGCCAATGGCGACGCTATACGTCGAAAATGTTCCGGACGAGGTTTACGAAGCCCTGCGAAAGGCAGCACGGTCTCGCCGTCGCTCGATTGCCGCCGAGGTCGTGGCGCTCCTGGAATCGCACTTACCCACGCCGAAGGCCCTTAAAGCTCGCCGTGTCATGCTTCGTAAGATCAAACAGATGCAATCTGCTCGCCCTCTCTCGCGCGGCCCCTTTCCATCCACCGAGGAAATGGTGCGTGAGGATCGCGAGCGGTGAACTCAATCGTCCTCGACGCGAGCGTCGCCGCCAAGTGGTTTCTGCCGGCCCGCAACGAGCCGTTTGCATCTGAAGCGCGTCACCTTTTTCGCCGCTTCTCCGCCGAGGAGGTGGAGTTTCTTGTGCCCGATGTCTTCTGGGCCGAGATCGGCAACATTCTGTGCAAAGCCATCCGTCAAGGACGCTGTACGAAGAGTACGGCACAAGCAGCCTTTGGTTTCCTAGTCGACCTCGAGTTACCCGCCGTTCCCTCCCTGGATTTGCTTGAACTTGGATTTGAAATCGCCCTGACATTCAGACGATCGGTCTACGATGGACTTTACGTCTCGCTGGCAGTCAGCTCGCAGGCTACGCTTGTGACGGCGGACGAGCGTTTAGTGAACGCGCTTGCGGCTCACTTTCCGGTTCGATGGCTCGGTGCCGTCGCTCTCTCCTAGCGCGCCAATCCGCCTCCTTTCATTCAAACTGCGCTATAATCCCCGCCATCGAAGCCGGCACCGGCCGGCTGCTTTACCCATTTCGTCCACTACAACACGATCACGCAACCACGCGCGCGGCGCGAGCGCAAAGGAGTTCCCGATGGGCGACTACACGGTAGGCCAGAAGCTCGGCGATTACGAAATTCTCGGCGTTCTCGGCGCCGGCGGCATGGGCAAGGTCTACAAGGTCCGCAACACCATCTCGGACCGCGTCGAGGCGATGAAAATCCTCCTGCCGAATCTTGCCGACCAAAAAGAGCTCGCCGACCGCTTCCTGCGCGAAATCAAATTGCTCGCCAGCCTGAACCATCCGAACATCGCGGCCCTCCGCACCGCCCTAACGCTCGATAACCAACTCGTGATGATCATGGAGTACGTCGATGGCGTCACGCTCGCCTCGCGCCTGCAGCAAGGGCCGGTTCCCGTAAACGACGCCGTGTATTACATCGACCAGGTCCTCGCCGCTCTCGTCTACGCGCACCAGGCGAACGTCGTCCATCGCGACATCAAGCCCGGCAACATGATGCTCACGCCCGACGGCGTCGTGAAGCTCATGGACTTCGGCATCGCTCGCCCCGGCAACGAAGCCGGCATGACCATCACCGGCACCACGCTCGGCTCGCTCAATTACATGTCGCCCGAGCAGGTGAAGGGCGAAACGGTCGACGCGCGCTCGGACCTCTATTCGGTCGGATTGTCGCTCTACGAAATCGTTACGGGCCGCCTGCCGTTCCGCGGCGATAGCGGCTATTCGTTGATGGTGGCGCAGTTGCAGCAGGCGCCGGAGCCCCCGATCGTGCTGCGTCCCGATCTGCCGAAGCCGATCAACGACATCATCCTCATGGTCCTCGCGAAGGAGCCCGAAAAGCGTTTCCAGTCCGCTACCGCGTTTCGCAACGCTCTCAAGAGCGCGCTGCCGGCAGGATCTGCCGCGGCAGCCGGTGCCGGGCGCTCTGGCATACCCTCCGCGACCACGATCTTCATGGATCCCACGCAGCCGATGGGCACGCATTCGCCCGCTGCTCCGGCATATCAGCCCACGCAAGCGGCCTCGAAAATCGCGCCGCCTCCGCCTGCCGCGCAGAAAAGCCATCGAGGCGTGTGGATGGCGCTGGGTGGCATTCTCGTCGTGGCGATGCTCGCCGGAGCCGCGGTCTACGTGCCGCGTCATGCAAAAACGCAAGCTGGCGCGAGCTCCAGTTCATCCTCGACGGCGCCCGCCGCCCCGGTGACGCCGCCTGCGCCCGCCCCTGTGCCTGCGGCGGACCCACAGGCGGACGCCGCCAAAGCAGCCGCGCAGGCCGCCGCGGAGAAAGCTGCCGCTGATGCCGCCGCAAAGAAGGCAGCCGCGGACGCAGCCGCTCAGGCCGCGGCCGCCCAAGCGGCTGCGGAAGCCGCAGCCAAGGCCGCCGCCCTGAAAGAAGCGGGCGTGCAAGCCGATCAGATCAGCAGCCGTGCCGCCGCGATCGGCGCCAGTCTCGATACATTGCAGCGCGCGCAAGCCGCGCAGGGCTACGGCCTCCGCGGAGACATCGTCGCCGCCCGCGCGCGCATGCAGACCAATCTCGCCCACGCCGAGGCCGCCTTGCAGCAGCAGGACCCCGCGGCCGCCAAAGAGTACCTCGACAAAGCCGAGACCGACGCCGAAACCCTCGAGCGCTTCCTCGGCCGCTAAGAGCCTTTGCCTTTGATTTTCAGGGTGCCCCATCCTCGGTTTCTGAGGGTGGGGCCTTTGCGATTTGAATCACCACTGATCATCCAGAGAATCTGACCGGCGCCGGCCCGCCCTGACGCAGGAAGGGAGGCGCGGCAAAAGAGGAGAGAAAGCCAGCGCGTAAGCGAGGCGCCGTAGCTGCCATGCCTCGCGCTCGAAGTGTATGTTGCAGACCCGCCGCCATTGGGAAGCCGAGACGATGGCCAATCGTTAACCTCCCGCTGCTCAGAGAATCCAACCCAGCGCCGTAGGCGCGGCACAAGTTAGCCCAGCCCGGAAGGGCAGGGAGAAAAAGGCCAGACGACCGAGCGCCGTAGGTGCGACACACACTCTTCGCGTATCGCGGCGCTAAATTCGCAGTACGCTTCGCGGCGGCTCCGCAAGATACATCTGCTCCACCAGCGCCGCCCGCCGCTCCAGCACGTTCCGCTGATTGAACGACCCCTTATCCGTAATCTCGCCCGCATCGAGCGACGCCGGCTCTTCGCACAGAATCGCCCGCACGATCCGGTTCGAGCTCCCCGTCGATTCCGCCGCCAGCGCTTGCAATCGCGACTGAAACTCCGCGCGCACCGCATCGTTCTTCAAAATCCCCGCAGCCCCAGTCCCCGCCGCGCGATCGATGCACAACCCCGCGCACGCGTCGAAATCGGGAAAAATCAGCACGGCGATGAAATCCCGGTCGAGCCCCGCAACCACAACATCGCGCGCCAGCGGCGCGAAATGCCCCAGGAATTTCGCGCGCAGCGGCCCCACGCTCACCCACGTCCCGTTCGCCAGCTTGAAATCCTCGTTGAGCCGCCCGTCGAAGAGCAACCCCTTGTTGATGTCGCCGGGATCGACGAATCGCACCGCGTCGCCGAATCGATAAAATCCCTCGTCGTCGAATACTTTCGCGGTGAGCTGCGGCTGCCGCCAGTAGCCCGGCGTGATGTTCGGCCCGCGCACGCGCGCTTCGAGCTTCGCGCCTTGCGGGACGAGCTTCAGCTCCACGCCCGCCACGGGCAGCCCGATCGTCCCCGCGCGATCCGTCTCCCACGAAGTCTGAATCGACATCGGCGAAGTCTCCGTCGAGCCGAGCCCCGTCGCCATGATGATCCGCTCGCCGCACGTCGCCGCGGCCAGCTCGCGGTACGCGTCCCACACGGGCTGCGATAGTCCGGCGCCGGCGTAGAACATGAGCCCCAGCCGCTGGAAGAAGCTCTCGCGCAGCTCGCTGTCAGCGCGCAGGAACGGCAGCAGATCCTCGTAGCCTTTCGGCACGTTGAAATAGACGTTCGTCGAAATCTCGCGCAGGTTGCGCACCGTTTTTTCGATCCCGCCGGGGCCGGGCTTGCCGTCGTCGATATAGAACGTCCCGCCGTTGTAGAGCGCGATCCCCACGTCGTGATTGCCGCCGAACGTGTGATTCCACGGCAGCCAATCGACGATCACCGGGGGATCGTCCTCGAGAAAGCCGAACACCTGCGCGATCATCTGCTGATTGCTGCAAATCATGCGGTGCGTGTTGGTGACGGCCTTGGGCATCGCCGTCGATCCCGAAGTGAAAAGAAATTTCGCCGGCGCATCGGGATCGATCTTCTCGTGCGCGGATTCGACGTCGCGCGTCGGCTCGGTCGCGTGAAGCTCGGAAAAGAGCGTCGCGTTGCGCCGCGCCGGCAGCGCCGTCGTCGCGGCAACTTCCACGTCTTGCCCGAGTACCGTCTCGATCGCGCGCCCGTAGTGCCCGCCGTGCGACACAAAGACGAGCCCCGGTGTCAGGATGTCCATGCAGTGCCGCAGCTTGCCGAAATCTTTCGAGACGAGCGAGTACGCGGGCGAGAGCGGCGCCACGGGAATCCCCACGTGCTGCCCGGCGTACGTCAGCAGGAAATGCTCGAGGTCGTTCTCGGAAAGGATCGCGACCGGCCTCTCCGCCGAAAGCCCGCGGTCGAGCAGCGCCTGCCCCAGCCGCCGGACGGAATCGAAGACCTGCCGGTAAGTGAGCGTGCGCCACTGCTGATCCGCGCCGCGTTTCGCGATGCAAATCCTCTCCGGCGAGACGTGCGCCCAATGCGCGATCCGGTCCGTCAGCACCTTGGGGTACGATCGCAGCGCCTCATCCGGCTTGATCAGCGAGACGCCGCCCTCCCGCGCGTGCAGCGTCGCTCCGGACGTCCGCATCCGCACCCGCCGCACGCCATTCGCGGCGCCAACGCCCGCCCCGCCCGCAGTATGCGTCTCGCGCTTCATCCGCGGCGCACATTCTCCCATAATTTTCCTCGTCGCCCCATACTCGCGACAAAATGCGCCTGCATCGGCGCGCTACGCCGCGCCCAAAAAAGAAAAGGCCGGGCGCGAGGCCCGGCCTTTTCGCAGTGCGGAGTCTTTTCGCTTAGAACGCGAACCGCGCGGAGAACTGGAACTGCCGCGGGTTGAGCACCGTCTGCGGCTCGCCGAACGTTGCCGAAGGGTTCGCCGGAATGAACAGGGTTGCGCCACCCGATGTTGGATCTACCGTGTCAATCGGCGTGGTGGCGAAGCTCCCCACGCCCGGAATCGTTCCGGCATTCCCAACTGGGCAAGCAGGCGCGGTCGTCGGTCCGCCTTCGATTGCGCGGGTCACCGAGTCGCGGTAGTGCCGCGGTATGGCCCCGCAGAAGACAGGCGAGCCGTAAACCGAGAACACCTGATCCACGTTGGCTCGGTTCAGCAGGTTGAAGGCGTCCACGGCTGCGGTGAGGGAATACTTGTCTGAGAACTTGAAAATGTGCGACAAGCGCAGATCCCAGGTGTATTCCGGATCGCCGACGTACGTGTTACGTCCGATCATCGTCTGGCAGGTCGCCGTGGTCGCGCAGTGAGTTCCCTTGACCTCGGGTCCTCCCACGCGATCCGTCGAAGCGCCGGCGAAATCGTTCGTCGTGTCGGCGCCATAATAAAGTGTGAAAGGACGCCCAGACTGCAGCGTGATGATGCTGCTCAACTGGTTGTCGCGGTACCAGCCGTGGTGTGGCGTGGTCGCCGTGAAGTTCGTCACGAACCGATGCCGCTGATCCTGGTTGGAGTTGGCGCGTTCCGCCGCATAGTTGAACTGGTTCACCGGCAGGTTGATGAACGTCGTGAAGTTCCCGTTGTCGATCGTGTGCGAGTAGGTGTAGTTCGCGGTGAGGTTGAAGTAGCTCCCCAGGCGCTCCAGAGCCGTCACCGTCAGGCCGTTATAGGCCGTGTTCACCACGCCGTTGTTGTAATCGAGCAGTCCGGCGCTGATCGTCTGCAGTCCGCTGCCCAACGCGCCGTCGAAGAACGGCCCCAAGCCCGCCAGAGCGCCGGTGCCGAGCGTAGGCGTTCCCGTTGCGCATTTCGAGAAGGTGCCATTCGCATTCAGCAAGCCGGGCTGCCATTCGCGGGTGGCCACAACACCCGGGACAATCTCCAGAGGGTCGGTGGGATTGGCTGCCTGCGCCGCGTCCGTCGTGCCGACCGGGCATGGCACGTTGATGTTGTTCCCGCGCACCAGCCTGTGCCCGCCCACATAGATATAGCCCACGTTAAGCGCGAACCCCCCGCCGAACTGGCGGTCCACTTCGGCGCTGGCCTGTTCGGCATAAGGAATCTTGCTGACGTTGTGGTCCATGCCGCCCGTGCCGATGCCGCACTCATTTCCACCGAGCCCCAGGAAGCAGGTGCCCACCAGCGAAACAGGATTCAGTTGGTCGTAACCGCCCGTTTGGATCACGCTTGCCCCGAACGACGATGCAGTGGCGCCGGCGAATCCAGCCAGCTGGTAGCCTTGAGACACCATACCCAGATTGGTCATCGGAAGTTCTTGAGGCTGGATTCCCGCGGCTGCGCAGGCGGTAGCCACGTTCGTTGGTGCATGGTTTCCGCAGAGGTAGCCCGGAACAGTCTTCTGGGTATTCGGCACGAAGAAGAACGTCAGGTTATATCGATCGTCGAAGATTCCGAATCCGGCACGCAGCACCGTCTTGCTGTCCGGCGAGTAGGCCAAGCCGATGCGCGGCTGCCACCCGCGGTAGTCCTGCGTTACGTACGTGGATAGACCGGATTCGACGTCCCACCGCAAGCCGTAGTTCAGAGTCAGCTTCGGAGTGATCCGCCATTGATCCTGTGCGAACAGGCCCCAATAGCCGTGGTCGATCACCTTGCTGTAATTATTAAACAGCGATTGGGGATACGCATTCGCCCAAGTAGCCGTGTTCAGATTCGTGTGGTTCGATGCGAGGACGAGCGGCGGTCCGGCCTGGAAGGCGGGGTTGGTCGGCACCGGAACGCCAGCGTAGGCGACCACGACGCCGTTGTCCACGGGCCTCGTGTCTCCAGGGAATCCGGTTCCGGCAACAGGGCACCCGCTCCCTTCGCTCAGCAACTGACTTGCCGGTGCCGCACCGATCTCCCAATCAGACCCGTACTTCTCATATTCCGAAAACGCGAACAGGCACGGCAAACCAGCCGGGATAATCAAGCGCACCGGCGTAAAGCCCGGAAAATTTTCGAGGCTCGTCAGCCAGTTGCCGTCCGCCCCAAACTTCGCGACGTGATTCCCCTTGACCCACGATACCGCCTCGGAGAGTTCGGCGCGCGTCTCATACAAACGATCGTTCGCTCCGAAGTTGTGGCCAAACTGAAGGTCGTTGGCCAGGTCCAAGTCCGGCTGCCCCGTGGCGCCAGGGAAGTTGTAGTGGCGCCGGGCGTATTGGGCCACCACGGTGTTCACCACGTTCGGTGACAAGATCGAATTCACTGTGGCTACCACCGACTGGTCGCGCGTGTAGAGATCGCGGCCCGCACTCGGAACCGCGATGCCGCCGTCGTCGAGCGACTGGCCGACTAGCTCGCCGGTCGCGCGCACATCCTCCACGTTGTAGCGCACCGCCAAACGGTTGTTGGCCGTCAGCTGGCGATCGATTCGCAGGAAGCCGAAGTCGTCGTCGCCCGTTTGATCGAAGCCGTTGATGTAGCTGAAGGCTTGCGCCGGCGTCAGCGGTGTCACGGCGCCGCCGCATACCGACAAGGCCTTGAAGCAGCCTTCCGGAGCCAGCCCCATCTGCGCCTTCGCCTGGTCGATCAACGTCAGGTTGCCGCCGTTGGCGTTGCAATTCGAACTCAGCGTCCCGCTGAAGCAAACGAGGTCGGGCGCAAAGTCGGGAGACTTGGCGCTGCGCTTGCCCTCATAGTTCACGAAAAAGAAAGTTTTGTCCGTCTGAATCGGTCCGCCCGCCGCCAGTCCAAACTGGTTCTGCCGCAGTTCGTGCGGCAGCGGAGCCGGTTGCAACAGGTCGCGCGCATCCGCGGCGCTATTCTGAAAATACTCGTAAGCGGTGCCGTGAAAATTGTTCGTTCCGGACTTGGTCACGATGTTGACGATCCCGCCCATCGCCCGGCCGTAGTCTGCGCCGAAGCTGTTGTTGACCACGCGGAACTCCTGCACCGATTCCTGCGGAGGCGTCGCGCGCTGAATGCCGCTCGCCGCATTCACGAAGTCCGCTCCATCCACCGTGATCTCGTTGCTGAACGAGCGCATGCCGCCGAACGAAATCTGCGTCACCTCGAATTCCGTGAACACCGTCCCCAGGCTCGTGCGGCTCGTCGCCACGCCCGGCGTCAGCAGCGCGAAGTCCGTGAACACGCGGTTGCTGGTCGGCAGGTCCTGCACCTGCTGCGATCCGACCACCTGGCTGATTTCCGTCTTGGTCGGCTCGATCACCGGCACTTCCGTATTCACCACGACCTTTTCGCCCTGGCCGGCAAGCTGCAACCCGATATTCACCGTCGCGCTCTCGCCGACCGTCAGAATGATGCCCGTCTGCGTGTAGGGCGCAAAGCCACTGTACGTGGCCTTCAGCTCGTACGTGCCCGGCGGCAGGTTGGCGATTCCATAGAAGCCGCTGTCGTTCGACGTAGCCGTATACATGACGTTCGTGCCCATGTCGCGCAGCGTGATCGGCACCTTCCCGACAACGCCGCCGCTCGGGTCCGTCACCGTGCCCGTCAACTGCGCGTTCGCCTGCGCGAAAGCCGCGCCGGTGCACGCCAGGAAAATTGTAATTGCCAGGAGAAACCGCAGGCCAAAACGTCCCTTCATAAGACACCCCCCACTGTGCGTTTTACGAAGTTCGCGTGTGTTGTCTGAATTTCAGATTGCCTTGTATGTAACGCCCGGCAGCGATTTTTGTCAAGCACTACCGCTTGTCGCACAGGCGTCCGCGACGCACGCAACCCCGCCCCACACCCACGAAAAAGCATCCCCGGGACGCTAAACCACTTGGCCATTCGCGTCTCTCCCCAGAGGGAAAAAACTCCTATCTCAGAGGGAAGTGCGCGGCGCGGTGCCTTCCCGGCGTCGCCGGGCGCGCGGCCGCGGTCAGATCGGCCGCTGGCGCTTTCGCGAATCGTCCGCCGGCCAGTCGGCAAACTCCAGCCGGAGATCGCGCGGCGACACTCCGAAAGCCTGCTTGAAGCACCGGCTGAAGTGATTCGAGTTGTTGAAGCCCCACGAATACGCAATATCCGTGATGGAGCGGTGCAGCGATGCCGGCTGCAGCAGGTCCTCGCGGGCGCGCTCCAGGCGCAGCCGCAGGATGTAGTCCGAAATCGACATTCGCTCCGATTGAAACGCCATATGGAGATAGCGTTTCGTGCAGCCGTTGGCTCCCGCCAGCTTGGTGATCGAAAGATCGGGGTCGCCCAGGTGGCTCGCGATGTACAGCTTCACCCGCTCGCGCAGCGCCTCTTTCGAGTCGAGCGAGGCGGGTCTGTCCGAAAGCTCCAGCAGGGCCACGCGGGTCATCTGCGCGACGATTTCCGCCAGATCGTGGCTCGATTCCCGGCGGAGTTCCGGGATCTGGTCGAACGTGGTCGGGACCAGGCTCCACATCAGCTTGCCGATGCCGTTCCGCCGCGTGAAGCGCCGCGCCACCAGCTCCTGCAAATCAAAGCTGCGCGTCGGGAATTTGTCGCGCGGGATCAGCAGCAGCAGCATATCGACCCGATTCGGAATCGTCATGCTGTAGGGCTTCGACGTGTCGTAGACGCTCCACTCGCCGGCTCGCAGCGTCGTCGAACGCCCGCCTTGCTCCAGCACGCTCAAGCCCTTGGTCACCAGGGCCATTTTCACGAAGGACCGCTCGTCCTGTGCGGCGAGGTTTGCCGTGCGGATGGCGCGGTGGGGAATTTCGGAAGCCAGTCGGGCGAAGACCACGTCGGCCAGCGTGGTGTATTCGAAGTTGGCGGTGAACTCGTCCCGCTCCATCTGGATGTCGAGAGCGCCGAAGACCGAGCTCGATTGCGCTTCCCAGTACTCGCGGCGATCGGAGAGATCGACATCCCGCGTCGAGACACACGTCACCGGCAGACAGCCGGGCCCTGGGTTGATGGCCTGCCCGTGAGTCGACATCCCACCCTCGCGCGGCATCCTATCCGATCAACGACTTACGTGTCTAGTTGGTGTTAGGAGGGATACCATGGCCCGGCGCCGCAACTGCCCGATCCGCCCATGCCGCCTCACCCAAGGTCGTTGCACGGGAATTTCGGGCGGACGCGAACGTGCAGTCTACAGCTGCCTTTACCTTTGCCGGAAGGTCTTCGGCCCATCCCAGCGCTGAAGGCGCGATTGAAAATAGCCCGGCACGCAGCCCGCCTGCCGTCAAGGCAGGTGCAGCGGAGTGCCGGGAATCGGCGCAAGCAGCGAGCCCCGGAGGGGCGATTGACTCATTCCCTGCCCGCGTAGAACCATCATTGCCCGAGTTCCTTCCGTACGATCCGCGTGCCTTCCACCATCGCGTGCAGCTTCGCAAACGCCACATCCCGCGACAAATGAAACAGCCCGCAATCCGGCAAAACGAAAATCTTCTCTGCCGGCAGGAACTTGAGCGCCTTGCGAATGCGCTCCGCCACGATGTCCGGCGTCTCGATCGCCTGGTCCTTCACGTCGATCACGCCCACGCCAAGCTGGAACGGCGCCTTGAACTCCTGAAATAGCTCGAGGTCCTCGCCGCCGCGCCGCGCGAACTCCAGCGTGAGCTGATCCACTTTCGCATCCAGAATCCGCGGGAAAAGGTAGCGATACGTCCCTTCCCACGATGGTTTCCCGTAGCGATTCCCGTAGCAGATGTGCAACGACGTCTTCGCGTTCACACCTTCGAGCAGGACGTTCGTCACCTTCACGCCCCAGTCGAGATCTTCGGGAAAGCCCGAAAAGTACGGCTCGTCGATCTGGATGTACGTCGCGCCGGCCTTCACCAGCTCCTTCAATTCCATGTTCAGCACGCGCGCGATGTCCGTGGCCAGCGCCTCTTCGCTCGGGTAATGCTTGTTGCGGACGCGTTTCGTCAGCGAGTGCGGCCCGGTGATGCCCACCTTCGTCAGCCGGTCGGTATTGGCCAGCAGAAACTTGAAATCCTCCACCAGCCCCAGCGACGCCATCGGAATCTTCCCGATCACCTCGCTGTCGTAAAAGTCGTAGTAAAACTTTTTCGACGACCGGTCGATCTGAATTCCCGGCAGCCGCTCGACGAAGTAATCGATCATGTTGTCGCGGCGCAACTCGCCGTCCGTCACGATGTCGAGCCCGGCGATCTCCTGATCCTTGATCGCCGCCTTCACGACCGTGTCGTGAATCTCGTCCAGGTCGTGGCGGCTGATCCGCCGCGCAAAATATTCCGTCTTCAGCCGCTCGAGCCATCCCGGCATCGAGTAGCTGCCGACCATCGTGGTCGGAAGAATGGGCAGCTTCATCAAGTTACTCCCGTCGTGTCGTGTGCAACACCGAGGTCTTCGATCCCGGGCGGTAGCGGAACGGCGCGAAGTGCAGGTTGTAGCCCGCGCGCTCGGCCACCTCGCGCAAAAGCGCCCCGTTCACCCAGTTGACGATCGAGCCGTCCAGCTTCCCCGGCCCGTGGAATCCCATGTTGTATTCCGCGAGATCGTTCACGAAGATGTCCTGCACCTCGAGATATCCGCGCGGATGCAGCAGCGGCAGCGTGTTGCGAAAACTATCGAGCGCGCCCGGGCTCAGATGGAAACGCAGGTCGTTTGGCGCCTCGCGCAAGATATCTTCCATCTGCGGCAAGCTCAGTCCCGCGGGGAACGAAACGTCCGGCAGCTCTTCCATCGCCACGAGCTTTTCCTCGAGGCGCATCGCCTTCCACGTCTCCTGCCACAGCGCGATCCCGCGCTGCCGGTCCGCCAGGCACTCCGGCCCGATGTCGAGCAGCCTCGCGATCACTTTCGTCAGATCCGAAACCGGAATCTCCGCCGCTGCCGCGATCTGGAACGCGTCCGCCGCCGGAATATAGGCGCGCACGTGGACCCAGTAGAGCCGGTTGTCGCGCCACACGAGCTCCTCGTCCGGCAGGTTGTCGTACATGTTGGTCGAATGGACGTGCAGCACCTTGTGCCGCAGGAACGAAAGCGTCCGGATCGGGTCGAGCGCGTCGAGCGCGATAAAGCTGCAAAGGTCGATGTGATTTTGCACCGGCGGGCGCGAGCGCTCCAGCGTGGACAGCGAAAAATCCCCCAGCAAAAAACGCAGCCGCGGATAGTAATTCGTCCCTCGCTCGCGATCGACTTCGAGAAAACGGTGCATCCAAAGTCCCGCCCGCGTTCCCGTGCCCACTCCGATTTCGAGCAGAAAGACTTCCGCGGGAAGCTGATTTCTCGCGTCCAGCTCTTTCAGCAGTTTCCAGAATTCATCCACCGAATCGGCGATTCCTTCTGGCTTGTGCCCGTCCGAAGCCCCGCCCGGCAGCGCCGCCTCGTAGCTTCTCCCCGTCGTCCGTTCCCAATCCTTCAGCCGCTGCCAATACAGCCGGTTGAACTGCCACACGATGCTCGATCGAAACGACTGGAATTCCTCGAAGTACATCCGCCCGTTCTGCGCGGCCTGTCCTTTGCGCTCGATCGCGCGCTGCAGGCAATCGCGCATCCCGCCGGCCGGCACTTGCCGCGAGTCGATCCGCACCTCCATCACCGGCGCGCCGCCGCCCTGCGTGCGCGTGCTCTCGCTCACCACGATCGCTTCGCGGAAATTCTGCTTGTACTGGAGCCAGTCGAGGTGAATCTGTAAGCGTGCGAATTCCGCGGGTTCCAGGTGCTTCTCTTCGAGCAGCGCGAGCACGGCCGCCACCGTTTCTTCCGTGCCGGCCAGCGCGGCGTCGCGCCGCGTGTGATTGAGGTGCAGGATCATCGGCCCACCCAATTGGGCGCCCGCATTATTCCTCAATTCCCCCGCGCGTTGTCCCCTATTTTTTCTGCAAGGTGAGGTCCTGAAGCGGCACGTGGCGCCACATCCGTTCACGGCGTCGGTGACCGTTCTGCAAGGCAGCGCAAAAACACCATCGCGCGGGCGCTCGCCATAGCGTATCAGCGGGATTTCGACGGAATGTGGGAGGGACGTCCTTACGTGCGCTGCCTTTCGCCGCGGTTCGGGGATGGTCGGTTCCGAAAACTGGGACGCGCGGCGGAAGCTGAACACCCTCGGTGAATCTCGCAGCGCCGGAAGCGCGACAGAAGTTAGCCCAGCCCGGGAGGGATGGGAAACCATGCAAAAAACCTTAGAGCACCGTAGGTGCGGCACAGAACGCCGGGCCTAAGAGAACGCCTCAAAAAGCACACGCCGCAATCGTGTCCATCACTACTCACTACTCACTACCAATCACCACTCACCAACTAATGCCACACGCGCCGCGCCACGTCCACCACCAGCTTCAACTTCGTCCACTGCTCGTCTTCCGTCAGCAGGTTCCCCTCCGCCGTCGACGCAAATCCGCACTGCGGGCTCACCGCCATATTCTCCAGCGGAAAATGCTTCGCCGCTTCCTTGATCCGCTTCACGATGTCGTCCGACTTCTCGAGCTCGGCCTTCTTCGACGTAATCAGCCCCAGCACCACAATCTTGTCCTTCGGCACGAGCCTCAGCGGTTCAAACGTCCCGGCACGCTCATCGTCGTATTCGAGCAGGAACCGATCCACCCGCAGCGAACCAAACAGTTTCTCCGCAATCGCGTCGTAGCCCCCCTCCGCGTACCAGTGGCTGCGGTTATTCCCGCGGCACAGGTGGATCGCCACCGTCACGCCCGGCCTGCGCGCCGCATCGAAGCACGCATTGTCTGCGGCAATCGCCTCGTCCAGCGCCTCCTCCGGGTCCTGGCCCATCTCCTTCTTGATCCACTCGCGCCACTTCGGATCGAGGTAGTAGCTGTAGCGCGGCGCGTCGATCTGGATGTACTTCACGCCCTCCGACGCGAGTTGCGCCATATCCTGCTTCATGATTTCGACGATATCCCAGAGCAGCTCGGAATGGTTTTCATACACTTTATCCGTCACGCCCCGCTTGAACGCGATCGCCGGAAACTGTGTCGCGCTCGGCAGCGGCACTTTGATGTCGCCGGGGCTGTGCAATTTCAGGAACGGCAGCTCGCGCTCGGTCAGCGGGTGCATCCGGTGCAGCTTCCGGTTCACCACGCCCGTCACCGACGCCACTTTCGGCTTATCCTGCGCCGCGTCCCAGTCCCGCGCGATCGCGTCTTCCATGTCGAAGCCGTCGACGGCATCCGTCAGCTCGCTCATGAAATTCCGCCGCCGCATTTCGCCGTCCGTGAAAATCTGGAATCCCAGCGCCTTCTGCTTCGCCAGCAATTTCAAGATGCACCGGTCCTCGATCCTTCGCAGGGGAGTGCCGCTCGCTCGCGCCGCCAGCAAATCCGCCGGCCGCAGAAAACTTCCCACATGATCCGCTCTGTACGCTACTGGCATCGGGTGATCTCTCCGTGATCTGTCGATTTCGTTCGATTGGGTTTCGTCGAGTTGGATTTAGTGTCCGTTTGAGGCTGCGTTGCGATCGCCGAGGCTTGCGGAAATCTTCGCCGCCGTTTGCTTGGTCAGCGCGATCTTGTGTGCGAGTTCCTTGCCCCGGAAACGGGGCGACGGCCCGGCCATTCCCACGGCCGCGATCACGCGTCCTTCGCGCGACCGTATCGGCGCGGCCACTCCGGTCAGCCCGCGCTCGGTTTCCTCCCGGTCCATGGCGTAACCGCGCTCGGCCACTTCTCGAAGGTACTTTTTTACCTCGGCCACGCTGGTCATGGTCGACGGCGTGTACGCCGTCAGACGCGCGACGCCCAGAATCGCTTCGACCTCATCCTCCGGCAAATACGCCAGCGCCGCCTTCGCTACCGCCGTGCAGTGAGCGGGGAATCGCGACCCGATCGGCGTCGACACCATGATCACCGTGTCCCGCGCATCCGCCCGGTCCAGGCAAACCACGCCGCCCGGTCCCGGCACGCCCAGGCTCACGCTCTCGCGCGACACCCGCGAAAGCTCCAGCAGAAACCGGTGCGCCTCTGTCCGCAGCGAGCGCGATTCCACCGCTCGCGTTCCCAGATCGTGCAGCTTCAGCCCCAGCCGGTACCGCTCGCCTTCCGGATTCCGTTCGATCAGCTCGAATTTCTCCATCGCGTTCAGCAGCCGATGCACGGTCGTCTTGTTCAGGCCGAGCCCCGAGGCTAGCTGCGTCACGCCCATCTCCGGTCCGTTCTCTCCCATATAAAGGAGAATCCGCAGCGCCTTCTGCAGGGACTTGCTCGAGCCCGCCTCGCCGCGCTTCCTTTTCGATGTTAAAGCCATCGGCACTGATCCTCACGAGCCTTATTCGAATTCGTTCCGGCGGCGCAATACCCGCCGCAGATTCCTCGGACTTGAAGCGACACTCCTGCCGCTACCGTAGTGAGCAGGATACCAGTTTGAAAAGCTGTTTCACAATATGAAACGGAAGAATTTCGCCTG
>DATJRU010000004.1:0-11988 GCA_035504455.1 Vulcanimicrobiaceae bacterium | reverse complement strand
GACGGCGAGGAAGTCGACGACGATCTCTACCAGGATGCGGTGCGCGTCTGCTGCGAGATGGGCCGCGCGTCTACGTCTACTTTGCAGCGGCGCCTGCGCATCGGCTACGGCCGCGCCGCGCGCCTGATCGACCTGATGGAGAAGGACGGCATCGTCGGCCCGGCCGACGGCTCGAAGCCGCGCGAAGTCCTGAAGAAAAAGGACTGGATGCGCGAATTCGACGAATCCGTGCAGTAGGGCGAGAGCAAGGGACGAGGGATGAGGGCCGTCGGACGAGGGCGCGGCATTTTGGATTGTGCTGCTAGCGGCTGGTCCTGAGTCCGGTCGAAGGGCCGCCTCGATTTCAGGCGGGCGCTTTTCTCTTTCCTGCGTCGCCGCTTTTCCGTAAAATCGAGAGCTGTTCCGGTGCCGAGGTAGCTCACCGGTAGAGCGCGGCCCTGAAAAGGCCGGCGTAGGCAGTTCAACTCTGCCCCTCGGCACCATCCGTACTGCCTAAGAGTTTCCATGATCCCCAGTATTTGATTTCCTTCCCATCGTCATCTGGCAGCAGGCGTATTTCGTCGACATGCTTCGCAAGCGCCATTCGTACCGCGATCGGGCTTGCATGCTCACTGAGCAGTTTCCGGATGTCGCCCATGCGTCCTTCGACGAACCTGCGCAGGTCACGGACTTGAGATCGCACGGAATTCTTCTTGCCGCCAGCAGCCCTCGTGACGAGATCGGCGATTTTCTTTTCGCGCTCGGCGATCTGCGCACGGATTGTATTCGAATCCGAAAATGCCGTTCTCGTGACGATGCCGATTCCGCCCTGCACCAGGCGTTAAGCTTCTTGTCGGCGGGCATCTGATCCCGAGCCGTGTGCGCGGGCTCGCGACGAGCCTCAAAGTCGCCTGAACCGCGCAAGTCAAGACGACCCCGCGTGCCTGCGCCTTCAACGGAGCTCCGAATCCGTGCTACCATGTGCGCACAGTCGGTAACTAATCAGCGGAGTGATATTTTACATGACAAATAACAATCCGGACACTCCACCGCCGAACGCGTCGAACTCGCCATCTCAAGTGGTGATAGTCCAGCAGAGCCCCTCAGATGAGGATCGTGAAACGACCGGAAAGTTCATGAAGTGGCTGCTCGGTACCAATAAACCCGGCCAGCCCGATCCAGACCAGCCGCAGGCTCGTAATATGGTTCTGAGCTTAAGCAGCCACAATCTTCTGATCGTGATTGCGCTTTTCCTGCTGGTTGGAGGCCAGCTTACAGGTATCATCATGCAGGCCTCTCAATCGACAAAAGCTCCGAAGCTGCAGCCTCCAGCACAAGAAGTTGATTTCGCAAGCGTGCTCTCTGCCGCAGCGATCCAAAACGCTCTGGCGAACGCGCAGCAGGCCGCTGCCTCGGCTCATCAAGACGCTGCGACTGCACAGCGCGCCGCAGCTGCAACGCCACCCCCGATTGTTGAGCGGTGTGATCCGGCTCTAATACCTGCTCTCATTGCCGCTCTGCAGCGAAACGCCCCGCAAGCGCCACCCTTGATAGTGCAGGTACCAACTCAGACAGCTGGCCCTTTGCCCCTGCCTCCCACGCAGACAGCATCCCCTGAAGATCAGCACGGTCGCACGATCAAGCCGGCGACGATCGACATCGTGCCCTCAATTGACGACGGAAAGCTTAGGCCAAAGTTTCCTGGGCCGCTGGATTTCTCCGTCGAATATGACGCAAGCGAAACAGGGGCGCTGACCCTCTTGAATGCTTCTGCGTTTCTCACAATTGACTACCGTAACCCGGGTACGGGAGGACTTGTTGGGGCATGCCCCACGTCCCACGGAATCGAAAGGGCTATAGTGAATGGCGTAGGATACTACGAGAGTTTCGCGCTCACTTTGGGGTGGAAGTCCACGGATCGACCAAAGCCCAGAGAGGCTTGGGAGAACGGGCCGCTTTACGTGACACTGTGTACGACCTATCAACCGGACAACGCTGGTGCTATTTTGAACCGCCGGGTATACGAGGTCGACCGTGACCCGAAGGATCAAACGACGATTTTACCGGACCCCGTGCTCAACATTTACGTGGATCTTCAATGAAGTTTGATTCCGTGGGCCATCACAGCTTTCACCGATCAGCGGTAAGTTCGGGCGGTGGCAGTGGCCCGCATCTGAGCCTCTCGGCTTGCGTTTCTACTCCCGTTCCGGGAACGGGAACGCCCGAAATCTAGCGTTTCTAACCGTGCTCCCTCGGCCCTGCGGCCGGCCTGTCCAACGCAGCCCGACAAACGCCGCCTGCCGAATTGCTTCCCCTAGGCCGCCTTCCTGAAACAGCCTTCAAAGGGGATGGCAGGCATCTGAGGCAGCGTGGAGCAAACCGAGCCCTCAGCACCATTTGGATCGCGCTGCTTCTGCCCCCACAAGGCCAATCGAATCCGGGCGTTACTGCGCCTGGAAGCCGCCCTTGCCTCGGGCTACGGGCTCGCCGCTTACTTCTGAGCCGCAGGGGGCTTCGTTTGCGCCGGTGTGCAGCGCCCAGATCAGCGCGACGGCGCTCGCGATGAGCAGGCCGATTTGAACGCCGGTTGAAATATTCAGGAAGAAGATCAGGCCCGCCAGCAATACGATGTACCACGCGTCCAGAATGAATTCGTAGTGATCGATCGCAAAATGTCGCTCCATGGTTGCTCCTTTCCCTTGCGTGCTGCTGTGAGGAACGGCTGCGCGGGCGTGTCGGCGGAGGATGCGGAACGGGAACGTGAGCAGTCGTGCGGGCCGTTCACTTTGTTGGATGCGCGCGCGGCGTCGTTGGTGGCGGTGAGGCGTGTTGACCTTCGCGGGACGCGGTTGCGATGATGGCGGGAGCGCGATGAGAAGCGCCAAAGTCTCGGAGTGTCTTCAGGGGCTAAAGCCCTGTCTTCTTGCGGCCTAATGTCGGAGCTGGAAGCTCCGACCCCCTAAGGCCCGAAATCCCGCGGCTAAAGCCAGGCGATTGAGACACGCTTTTTCGCGAGGCTGAAGCCGCGACCCACAAGGACTCGATCGCTGCCACAGGCTCTAATGGCTTTCGCGCTTTGGTGGACCATGACCGCGAACGCATACGACTTGCACGGTGTGAAGGTGTTCGAGTGCTCGCGCGACGGGGCGAAGATCCGCAGCGGACGCGACGCGAACGACTTGATCGCCGAAGCCTACCAGCACGACCCGAGCTGGATCGTCCTGCCGGTCGAGCGCCTCGATGAGGACGCATTCTTCGAGCTGCGCACGGGCGTGGCGGGCGAAATCGTCTCGAAATTCGTTGCGTTCCGGCTGCGCGTGGCGATCGTCGGCGACATCTCGCGGCACACGGAAGCGAGTTCGTCGCTGCGCGCGTTCGTCCACGAATCAAACCGCGGCAATCAGGTGTGGTTCGTGCCGAGCATGGAAGAGCTGGGCAGCCGCCTCAAGGCGCGCGCCACGGCCTAGCGAACTCGCCCGCACGGCGCGTCAGACTGAGAAGATAAATTCGTCGTACTTCATTCCCTTGGACGCGATCATATCGAGGAGCATCTTGCCGGCGGCTTCCATGCCGCTGCGCCAATCCGCGTGCCGTTTTTCTTCCTGGACCAATTGCGCGTAGACGTTCGTGAAGAGCTCGACCTGCGCGCGCTCCGGCACGCGCCGGCTGGAATGGTAGCCGATCACCCGGCCGGCGTCGTCGAACGTGGGCGTGACGTGGGCGAACACCCAGTAGAAATCGCCGCTTTTCGCCATGTTTTTCACGTAGGCGAAGATCTCGCTGCGGGCCCCGAGCGTGTCCCACAGCAGCTTGAAGACACAGCGCGGCATGTCCGGATGGCGGATGATGCTATGGGCCTTGCCGAGCACCTCCGCTTCGGTGTAGCCCGCGATCTTCAGAAACGTTTCGTTCGCGTAGGTGATGTGGCCCTTCAGGTCGGTTTTGCTGACGATGATTTCGTCCTCTGGGAAAAAGCGCTCGACCGTGGTGGGCACGATGCTAGGCTCGCGCATGAGGTGCCTCCTTGGCGCCTGGCCTTCCCTGCTCGTGTCCTTTGGCGCTGCTTCGCTCGACTACAGAGCGCTCGATCGTTGCGGAGATGTCCTGCATCTTTGAGATGGTCTTGCTGATGGTGTCGATAGCGGTTGCGGTTCGCTCGACCTCCTCGCGCATGGCGGTGATTTCCTTGGCGATGCCGTCGGTCGCCACGGCGGTCTGCTGGGCCAATTCCTTCACTTCCTGGGCGACCACGTCGAAGCCTCGCCCGGCATCGCCCGCGCGGCCCGCCTCGATTTTCGCGTTGAAGGCCAGCAGCTTGGTTTGCCAGGCGATTTGCGAAATCGACTTCGCCACATCGCCGATGCGCGTCGAGGCTTCCCCGAGCCGCTTCACGACCGCAACCGCGTCGGTGGCCTCGACCACGGCGCCTTGCGCCATCGCCGCGGAGTCCGAAACAAGCTGCTCCACCTGTTTCAGGGAAGCCGTATTGCGGGCCATTTTCTGCGTCGCTTCGTTGATCAACTGCGACTTGTGGCGGAACGTGCCGCGCATTCCGCGCAGCAGAACGCGCCGGAAGAATTTGCCCTGGCTGGCGTGCTCCAGCGCGGCGCCGGCCTCGCGAAGGAAGGCGTCCGTCATATCGAGCAGATGGTTGACGGAGGTGGCCAAGTGATGCGATTCCTCCGAGTCGTCGCAGCGGAGCAGGCGGGCCTCGAGGTTGCCCTGGGCCGCTTCGGAGGTGACTTCCACGACGCGGCTCATGATCCGGCGGTGGACTTCCAACTCAGTCTTCAGCGATTGCAAGGCGGTCGCGGACCCGTTTTCATGGCCCGCGATTCCGGCGCCCGGCGCGGCGGGCTTCTTCGCGGATCGGGAGTCGGTTCCCGCTTCGATTTGAGGGTCTGCCATGCCATGCGGCATTTGAGCGATCTCCTCCGCGTTCGGGCGTGGCGCTCGAACGTTATCAGTTGTCGATCGATGGATTCGCGAAGCCGGTCAAGCCGCTCCGCTCAGGAAGGGGATTTCAGTGTGGCTTGGAAAGATGGCGCTGTCAATTCCGCTAATCTTTGCGTGCCCAATGCCGCACATGGGCGGCAGGCGCCCCTGCCAATTCTAGGGAGTGGGAGTGTATTTGCTCTCGCTCGAGACGTGCCAGAGGAGAATCGCCGGAATCGCTACCGCTCCGCCGAGCAGCAAATAAAAGCCGATTGGGCGGCGCAGAGTCTTGAAATGTTGTTGCTGCTGATCCTGGGATTCGTCTTCGTAGCAGGCGGGGGCGTTGCCTTCGTCGAACGTGACTCGCGCCATCTGCCCCTGCGGGATCGTGCGGATTTGGCCGCCGTTATCGAGAACGAGATCGCCGTGCAGGGCGCTCACCAGCATTTCTTTCGGCCCGGTCATTGTGACTTCGCCGGATGCCGCTTGGCCATTCGCCGCGCGAACGAGACCCGCGGGCGTCACGACTTCGATCATGCCGCCTGCCATCACCGAGAAGCCGAGGGTGCCGCGCTCGACGTAGACGTCGATCGCGGTCGGAGTCGATTGGAGCTGGCCCTCGCTGCCGGAGGCGACGAACACCTGTCCTCCGCGCACCTGCAGGCGCATCTGTCCGCCCTGCTCCGTTTCCACGGTGTCGCAGTTGTAGACGTTCGCGCCGCCTACGGCGTCCGCTGAATCGATGTGGCCGAGGTTCGCCTCAGACACCACTCCGGCCACTTTCCGTTCCACATGCTGGCTGGCTTGGGCTGTGGGCAGAACCAGCGCGACGGCGCAAAGCACGCCGTAATAACGCGCCCCGAAACGCATGAATCTCCTCCGAGAGTCACTTCCCAATTTGGTCGCGAAGAGGCTCAGCGTCAATCAATCGCGCGGTTTCGGTTGTCCCAGAGGAACCTGTACTTCCGTACAGGTCACTTTTACGACAGCTTTGCGCCCTGGGAGCTATCTGCGGGGCCCCCGCCGATACCATTGATGGCAGGGCTCAAATCATCTTGGGAGGATTGTTTTATGAAGACCGGAATCGCTATCGCGGGGCTTGTGCTGATGCTCGCGCCCGTGGCGCTGGCGAAGGACAACCAGAGCTACGACAAGGGCACGCTGCTGTCGATGGATTCGTCGCAGTGCGGGCTGGCGGAAAAGGACGGCAAGACTCTCGCTGGAGAGATTATCGGCACGGACTCGTCGCACAAGGCCACGCAGGAAGTGCTGTGCCAGGAGTACGTGCTGCAGGGCGACCACATCACGTATCACATCCGGCCGGAAGACTCGAAACACCCGGCGCTGCTGCCGGTGGGCGAGATGGTCGAATACCGCATCCACAAGGACAAGCTCTACCTGATGAACCCGGAGGGCGACAAGAAAGAGCGCGCCTATTCGGTGGTGTCGATGCAGGTTCGCCAGGACGTGAAGGACGCACGCAACGTCCAGCCGTAAGCGGCCGTCGTTTTCTCCGCAGTGGGTCTGGGCGGGCTTGCACGCTTGCGGGTTGGGTTACGCCCGCAGGCGCGCTGGTCCGCTTACGAAGGCGCTTCCCTTCTCGTAGAACCGGAGCTTGCGATGCGCTGCCTTCGTGATGCCGATGCGAATCGTCACGCCGGTCGCGCCGGGCGAACGCAGCGCCGTACCCAGCCACAGTTTGCTTTCCCGCGAGCATAGATCGACGCCGTCGAAGCGCTTATCGATTTCCATCGCCGCTGCCAGGCGGCCCGGGCCGCGGGTGAGGTCGCGCAGCACGGTCGTGCCGCGGTTCTTCTCCATGATGGCGACGCCTTCCAGCGGTTCCAGAGCGCGAATCAAGACGCCCGCGCCGACGTTCGGAATCTCGCTCGACACATTCATCAGCCAGCACGAGCCGTAGGTGAACCGCACGTAGGCGTGCCCTCGCTGGAGGAAGAGCGAGTGGTTCGCCTGTGAGTGGCCCGTGAATGCGTGGCCGGCGGCATCGCCGATCGGATAGGCTTCCGTTTCCACGATTCGCCCCGCCAGCCGCCCGGCTGGCAAATCGTGTACTAGCGTTTTTCCCAGCAAGAAACGCGCCAGGCCGATCGTGTCGATGGGCAACTCGGCGCGGCGCAACCGCCGCACAGAGCCCGCTCGGCAAGGCCGCTTCGTCGCTTTGTCTCTTTCGATTGAATACATAAATTGATCCGAGTGTTCTACCATAGCCGTGGGCGCAGGCGTCCGCCGGCTTGTAAACCCACTCGCTCGAATGGAGGCACGCATGTCACACGCTCAAGCTCCCGCGGCGCTTTCGGCGCTCACCAAGGACGAAGCCTGGCCGGCGCTACCTCTCGCCGAATGGGAAGACACGCGCGCCACGCTGCACATGTGGACGCAGATGGCCGGCAAGACGGCGCTGGCGCTTTGCCCCAACGTGAACCACTGCTGGGCGATCGCCATGCACATCAGCCCGCGCGGCCTGACGACGATGCCCATTCCTTACGCGCTCGGCATTTTCACGGTCGAATTCGATTTCATCGACCATGTTTTACGGATCGTCACGAGCCGCGGCGAAACGAAGACGCTGGCGCTCGCGCCGCGCACCGTCGCGGATTTCTATCGCGAATACGTTGCCGCGCTGGCTTCGCTCAAGATTGACGCGAAGATCTGGCCGATGCCGGTCGAGATCGCGAATCCGATACGCTTCGATAAGGATACGCAGCACGCCTCGTACGATGCCGAGCAGGCGAATCGCTGCTGGCGCATCTTGCGTAGCGTCGCGACGGTCTGCGAGGAATTTCGCGCGCGGTTCATCGGCAAGGCCAGCCCGGTGCATTTTTTCTGGGGCAGCTTCGATCTCGCGGTGTCGCGCTTTTCGGGACGGCCCGCGCCGGAGCGTCCCGGCGCCGACGCGTGGACGCGCGAATCGTACTCGCATGAGGTGAGCAGCGGCGGATGGTGGCCGGGCCAGGGCTATTCCGATGCGCCGATGTTCTACGCGTATTCTGCGCCGGAGCCGGCCGGGTTCCGCACCGCGCCGGTGCGGCCCGCCGCGGCGTTCTACGAGTCGAAAGTCGGGGAATTTCTGCTTCCGTACGACGCTGTGCGCGATTCAGCCGACCCAAAGGCGATGCTGCTGGATTTCCTGCAGAGCACCTACGAAGCGGCTGCAAATTTCGGCAGCTGGGACCGCGCCGCGCTCGAACGCAAATTCTAACGTCCTGCGCTCATGCCAAGCAAGTCGTGGTGAAGCAGATCCCTGCCTGTCCGGCAGGCTGGCCTCACCCCGCCGAGGGCGGGATTCGGGATGACAGCGCGCGTGATTTGGCGTGACTCGTAAGGATGCGGCGGCCCGCTACTCCCGCGGATCAGCCGTTCTCGGCTGCGGGTAACAGCGGCGGGGCGGACGCTGCCGGCACGCGACGGCTTTGCTGCGCCAGGACGGCGCGGTGACGTTCGAGGAAATGCTTTTGCGCGCGGCGTCCCCAGGAGCGCACGAAATAGTAGTTGATGGCGCCGGCGACGCCCGCGCTCACCACCGGCACGATGCGCCCGGCCCACTTCTCCGCGACCTCGGCGCCCACCTTCACCGCCACCTGGTCGACGAGGCGCGGCACCACGCGCTCGACTGCCTGCTTCTCCAGAAAATCGCGTCCCAGGTCGACGCCCGCCGCACTGGCCGCCGCGACCCACAGCGACACGACCTCGTCGTCCGTCGCGTATTCGAAGCCGTAGAGCAAGCTGAGCTTCTGGAGCGTGCGCAGCGTGATCGCCGCGAGAATGCCCATGTCCGGAATTGCGGTGAGGAAGCCGCCGAGGCCGAGCCCCATGCCCTCGAGCGCCGCCATTTTCGACGCAGCCGCGATGGTGCGCGCGGCGATCGGGTTGATCACCCGCGGCCCGAGATAGAACATTTCCTGCCAGTCGCGGATCGGCAGCCGGTACGCCCGCTGGACGTGGCGCAGGTACTTCGCCTCGTCGATGCGCACCTGTTGGTAAGCGCGCCGGAATCCCGCCTGCGCGGAACTGCTCAGCACCTGCTTCAGCCACGCCTTCTCTTTGCCTTTAGCCATGTTTGATCGGATGCTGCAGCCCTACACGAACTCCGCCCGCCCACAGTGTACTCCAGTCGCGCCATAACTCAATCCGCAGCGCCCTTCGCGATCCCTTGGCGCTGGAATTGCCGCCGGTGGGGGCCCGTTTGCCGCCGTTTGCGGAGCGGCGTATAATTCGCAGTTTAGGCGTATGGCGACAAAGCCCACTGTGAACACCCATGCCGGCGTAAGCGTGCCTGCGGCGCCAAATGCCGCGAAGGCGCAGGCGCCGATCGACGACGGCGCCGAGGAAATCAGCGTTCGCGGGGCGCGCGTCCACAACCTCAAGAACATCGATTTCGCCATTCCGCACAACCAGATCACTGTGGTCACCGGCGTTTCCGGCTCCGGCAAGTCGAGCCTGGCTTTCGACACGCTCTACGCCGAGGGGCAGCGGCGCTACATCGAATCGCTTTCCGCTTACGCGCGGCAGTTCCTCGAACGCATTGAGAAGCCCGACGTCGACGAAATCACCGGCATCGCGCCAGCCATTTCGATCCGGCAAAAGAATTCCACGCGGAACCCGCGCTCGACGGTCGCGACGGCCACGGAAATTTACGATTACCTGCGCCTGCTCTTCGCGCGCATCGGCCACACCTTCTGCCTGAACTGCGGCGAGGAGGTACGCCGCGACACGCTGGACGACATCGCCGCCCGCGTCCTCGCGCTGCCCGAGGGCCGCCGATTCTACGTACTCTATCGCCTGCGCTTCGACGCGGCAGCGGGCGCTCCGCAGCCGGGCCAGGCGGCTCGCGCGCGCAAGACGGCGGCCAAGCCGACCGGCGACGCGGTCCGGCAGTCGTTGGTCAGCCTGCGCAAGCGCGGCTTCAACCGGCTCTACCAGTCAGGCCGCGTCTTCGAATTCTCGACGCCGGAAGAGCTCCTCGACGTCGATTTCGCCCAGCCGGTTTACGTCCTCGTCGACCGGCTGGCGCTTGGGCCCGAAATTCGCTCGCGCCTGATCGACTCGATCGAAATCTGCTACCGCGAGGGAAACGGCGAAGCCATTCTCGAATTCGTGCCCGATGGCAGCTTCGCTGCACCCGATGGCGCTCCCGAGCGGCTCGTCTTCAACGAGCGCTTCGAATGCAAAAAGTGCGGCGCGAAATACGAGGAGCCCGAGCCGCGGCTTTTCTCGTTCAACAATCCTTACGGCGCGTGCCCGCGCTGCCAGGGCTTCGGCAATACGATCGATTTCGACCTCGACCGCGTGGTGCCCGATCAAAGTAAAACGCTCTCCGAAGGCGCCATCGAGCCATGGACCAAGCCGCGCTACCGCCAACTGGCGATGGAGATGCGCAAATTCGCGCGGACCAAAGGCATTCCGGTCGACGTCCCCTTCCGCGATCTTTCCGCCGCGCAACGCGAAGCCATCCTCGAAGGCGACAAAAAGGAAGATTTTCCCGGCGTGAAGGGCTTTTTCGGCTGGCTCGAACGCAAGAAGTACAAGCTGCACGTGCGCGTCTTTCTCAGCCGCTATCGCGGCTACGCGACGTGCCCGGACTGCCGCGGCACGCGTCTGCGCGCCGAAGCCCGTGCCGTGAAAATCGCGGGGCGCTCGATCACCGAAGTCTGCCAGATGACGGTGAAGGAGGCGCGCCCGTTTTTCGACAGCCTGAAGCTGAGCGACGCCGAAACCGTGATCGCCGATAAAGTGCTCGAGGAAATTCAGCAGCGCCTGCGCTTCCTCGACGAAGTCGGCCTCGATTACCTCACGCTCGATCGCCTCACGTCGACGCTTTCGGGCGGTGAGGCGCAGCGCATTCAGCTCGCGACGTCGCTGGGCTCGCACCTCGTCGGCGCGCTCTACGTGCTCGACGAGCCTTCGATCGGCCTGCATCCGCGCGATACGAGCCGCCTGATCGATATCTTGAAAGGGCTGCGCGACCTCGGCAATACGCTGCTCGTCGTCGAACACGATCCCGATACGATCCTCGCGGCCGATCGCGTCCTCGATCTCGGCCCCGGCGCCGGCGAACACGGCGGCAACCTGATCTTCGCGGGCACGCGCGAGCAGCTTCTCACGGACACGCACTCGCTCACCGGGCGTTACCTCCGCGGCGACCTGCGCATCGCCGTTCCGCAGCGCCGCCGCAAGCCTCAAGGCAAGTTCCTGAAGATCCTCGGCGCGCGCAGCCACAATCTGCGGGGCGTCGACGTGACGATTCCGCTGGGCATGCTCGTGGCCGTCACCGGCGTTTCCGGCTCCGGCAAATCGACGCTCGTTTACGACGTGCTGTACAAGGCGCTCACGACGAAGCGAACCGGCGGCGCCTGGCGCGAGTTCTGCGATCGCATCGAGGGCGACAACGCGATCGCGGCCATCGAAATGGTCGACCAATCGCCGATCGGACGCACCCCGCGCTCGAATCCCGCCACTTACCTCAAGGCATTCGATCCGATCCGCGAGATTTTCGCGGCCACGCCCGAAGCGAAAAAGCGCGGCTTCAACGCCGGCCACTTTTCGTTCAACATTCCCGGCGGGCGCTGCGAAGCCTGCCAGGGCGACGGCACGGTGACCGTCGAGATGCGCTTTCTTGCGGACGTCGAGCTGATTTGCGAAGAGTGCCGCGGCACGCGCTACAAGAGCAGCGTCCTCGACGTGCGCTTCAAGGACAAGAACATCCACGATGTGCTGCAGATGACCGTGCGCGAGGCGCTCACCTTTTTCGCGGCGCAGCCGAAGGTGACGTCGCGGCTGCGCGTGCTCGAAGAAGTTGGGCTCGGCTACCTTCGCCTCGGGCAATCCGGCACAACGCTTTCCGGCGGCGAGGCGCAGCGCCTGAAACTCGCGGCGCATCTCACGCGGCAGGAGAACGCGGGCATTCTCTACATTTTCGACGAGCCGACCACCGGCCTGCACTTCGACGACATCCAGAAGCTGCTGACCGCTTTCCGCAAGTTGATCGATGGCGGCGCTTCCCTGCTGATCATCGAGCACAACCTCGACGTGATCAAATCGGCGGACTGGGTGATC
>DATJRU010000003.1:0-11489 GCA_035504455.1 Vulcanimicrobiaceae bacterium | reverse complement strand
CGAGTCGCACGAGACGGAAGACGTCCACACCGGCCGGGACCTAGGTGGCGAAGGGGATTAGCCTCACGTGCCCCTCAAAGCAAACATCCTGATCATCGATGACGATGCGAATACGCTCGCGTCGCTATCGCGCGCGTTTCGGCTGGCGGGGCACGAAGCCACCGTCTGCGACAATGCCGCGCGGGCGCTCGATCTGGCGAAGGCCGAGCGATTCGACCTGATCCTTTCGGACGTGGTGATGCCGGGGCGCGACGGCATTTCGCTGCTCGAAGTTTTGAAGAAGGCGGGTGTGGCGTCGCCGGTGGTGATGATGTCGGGACAGGCGACGATCGAGATGGCCGTGAAGGCGACGCGGCTGGGCGCGTCCGATTTCCTCGAAAAGCCGATCTCCACCGACAAGCTGCTGCTGACCGTCGAGCACGCCCTGCATATTTCGCGGCTCGAGCAGGAGAACCGCGACCTGAAGCGGCGACTCGGCAAGCACGAGATCGTCTGGGCGAGCGCCGCGATGCGCGAGGTGATGGCGCAGGTGGAGCACGTGGCCGCGAGCGAGACGCGCGTCTGCATTCGCGGCGAAACGGGAACTGGAAAAGAGCTGATCGCGCGCACGCTGCACGAAAAAAGCCCGCGGCGCGCGGGGCCGTTTATTTCGCTGAACTGCGCGGCGATTCCGGCGGAGCTGATGGAATCGGAGCTGTTCGGGCACGAGAAGGGCAGCTTTACGGGAGCGGCCGGGCGGCACGTGGGGAAATTCGAGCAGGCGCATCGCGGAACGCTGTTTCTCGACGAGATCGGCGACATGCCGATGCCGATGCAGGCGAAGCTGCTGCGGGTGCTTGAGGAAGGCGAGATCGAGCGCGTGGGCGGCGATCGTCCTTTCGCGGTGGATGTGCGCGTGGTGGTGGCGACGCACCGCAATCTCGAGGAGCAGGTGCGGCAGGGGACGTTTCGCGAGGACTTGTATCACCGCGTGTTCGTGTTCCCGATCGTGCTGCCGCCGCTGCGCGAGCGGCGCGAGGACATTCGCGTGCTGGCCGGGCATTTCGTGAAGCAGCTGGGCGAGCAGAACCACTGGAAGCCGAAGACACTCTCGGCAGGCGCGGTCGAGGCGCTCGAGCGTTACAACTGGCCGGGGAACGTGCGCGAGTTGCGCAACGTGATCGAGCGCGTGCTGCTGCTTGCGGCCGGGGACACAGTCGAAGCGGCGACCGTGGAGCGCGCGCTACCGCAGGGAGCGGGCGCGATCGGCGCGGCTTCGAGCTCGGGAGCCGAAGAAGCCACAGGAGCGCTGGCGCAGCGCGTGGAGGCGTTCGAACGCGAGACGCTGCTCGCGGAACTCAAGAAGAATCGCCATCACATGACGAATACGGCGAAGGCGCTGGGGCTTGAGCGCAGCCACCTCTATAAGAAGTGCCAGCAGCTCGGCATCGACCTGCGGTCGGTGCGGCAAGCGGAGTAGGCGCGTCGTCGCCCCTCGCACGAACGCAATCCGCGCGAAGCTCTTTTCTCTGGGCGAATCTGCCCGCACGCCTAAAGACTTGCGCTGCCACCATCGGGTTGAGGCGCCGAGCCTTGGCGCGTCTTGGTGTGGCGGTGGATGACGAAGGCGCGAATGATCCAGAGGCCGAGCGTTACGCCGATGATCCACCAGGTGATGTGGATGTTCAGGGTGACGGCGAAGCAAGCGACCCCGACGAAGAATCCCCACATGAACAGCTCGCCGAGGAAGGCCTGTCCCCATTTCGGCGCGAGGTTTCCCCGCGGGACGCGCGGCGTGAGCGACGGCCAAAACCTCGGCACGAGGCGGCAGAATTCACGATAGGGGGCGCCCTGCTCGCGCGAGAGATTCGCTTCCTCGAGACCCATGAGCCGGAAATAGAGCAGCGTCATCCCCACGACCATGAAGACGAACCCCGCGCGGCTGGCCAAGAAACCGATCCCGACCGTCAGGAGAAGGCCTCCGAGATACAGGGGATTGCGCATGTAGCGGTAGGGCCCATTGGCCACGATCGCCTCGCTGTGAAGCTGGGCATCGTGCACGACGCTCGACTGCAAGTACGCGGCGGCCCACGTGCGCAGCCACGCGGCGAGCAGCAGCAGGAAGGCGGCGAAAGCGAACGCGGCTCGATCGAAGGTGCGATCGAGGGGACCGTTCCCGGGGATGATGTGGCGCGCGGCCCAGTCGGTGACGTTCACGTGGTCGAGGCCGTAGAGCCAGAATCCGCCCCAGAAGAGAAGCATGATGAGCCAGAATCTTTGCCGGAACTCGAATTCGGTCGCCTTCATGAGCGTTCCTCCGGATCGACCTTTGCCTTTCAGTACGCTCGCGCTGTGCTAAATGTTTCCGTGGTTGCCAAAAACCGGCCGCGGGAAGAGGCGCTTCAGGGCCAGATGCGTCGGAAGATACACGACGATAAGCATGAACAGAAAGACGACGAGGATGTGGAGAGGCGCCGGGCCCCAGGCGCGATGAAAGAAAGGATCGGCGAAGGCGTAGTTCATATTCTCGCTGGCCGGAGCAATGCGCGAGGCCATGAACGCGGGCAGGGCGATGGCGAGTTGTAGAGGAAAGCCGCGGCGATCGTATCCCAGGCGATGCACCGCCCAGAGAAGCAGCACGGGCAGCGCAAGATGAAAGAGCGAAAGCAGGCGCACCCACAGGGCGTGGCTTGGGTCGAAGAGATATTCGGTGCCGCCGATCAGGTGGTGGCCGAAGAGCACCGTCCAGCCGGCGTCGAGCGCCCAAGCCGCGTCTACCAGCAGGGAAGCGACCGCCTGGCTCGAAATGAGCAGCGCGCTATCGGAGATGAATCCGACGCAGGACAGAATTTCGGCGATGTCGCAGAAGTGCAGGAAATTCAGCGGACCCCAGCTTCGCCAGTAGACGACAAACCAGAAGACGAGCCACACGGCGGCGACGCATCGGATCCACAGGGGAAGTTTCGCGGGCTTGGGCGGCGAGGTCATGTGCGCGCGGCGGTTGCGCGGCCATCGTATCAAAGGGCGCACTGGGAGCCTACCGGCGTGGAAATTTCGGCGTGGCGGTGCGAGAATTCAGGGGATGCATCCACTTCCAGTGCTGATCGAAGCAGGAGGAGCGTGCGCGGCGAGCGGAAGCTTTGCGTGGGCGGCCATAGCGCCGCCGTCGCAGATTTTCGGGCCGACGATTCGCCGTACGGGCGATCCCGCGACGATGGCGCTCACGTTCGACGATGGGCCGAATCCGGCGGTGACGCCGGCGCTGCTGGACCTGCTCGAAAAGCATCAAGCGCATGCGACGTTTTTTGTGACGGGCGAGCACGTGCGCGCGTTCCCGGAGCTGGCGAAGGAAATCGCCGAGCGCGGACACACCATCGGCAACCACACCGACACGCATCCTGCTCTGGTATTTTGTTCGGCGAAAGAAATCGCCGCGCAGCTCGATCGCTGCGACGACGCGATCCGGCAAGCGATCGGCCGAAAGCCGCGATGGATGCGGCCGCCTTTCGGCTTCCGGGGACCGCTGCTGCACGGCGCCGTGCAGCGATGGGGCGGAGCAGGCGTGGTGATGTGGTCGGCGCTGGCGTGGGACTGGAAGCCCAGCGCCCCGGCGAAAGTGATCGAGCACTTGCAGCGGGCGAGAGGTGGGGATATTGTCCTGCTGCACGATGCCGATTTTCGCCAGCCGACCGGCGATCGCCATCATACGGTTGCGGCGCTGACGCACTGGCTGCCGCGCTGGCGGGGCGCAGGCATTCGTTTTGTTACGCTCGACGATATCGGCGAGCCGAGTTCTAAATCGGACTAGATGGGGACAAATGGACGAAAAGAGATTTTACGAGGAGAAGGAAGAAACAAAGCAGATTCCGCTGAATTGCCCGCATTGCCGCCAGGAGAATACGTATCCGGTGCGATGGGTCGTGCGCAACAAGAGGGCTCAGGTTCCCGCCGGGGCGAATGAAGAAGACAAGAAGCAGTTCGCCAAGGCGCGGTCGTACATGGTTCGCATCGATAACATGGTCGCGTGCCGGAACATCCGCTGCCGCAAGCGCTTCGATCTGACTGGGCAGACGGTCTTTCTCATCTGAGTTGACCGCGAGTTGATTTAGACGCCTCACTCAACACAGGGTCCACCGAGGAAGCACTGAGTTTCACGGAGAGTTGTGCGCCGACGGATGCGGTGCGCTCGGACCCGGAAAAACTCCTACATCGTGCGCGCGCCGCCCGCGGGAACCGGGGCCGGGGTCTCACCCTTGAGGACTTCGCGGATTTTTTCCGCGAGGGATTTCAGGTTGAAGGGCTTTTGCAGGAAGGCGACGCCGCCATCGAGAACGCCGTGACGCACGACCGTATCGTCGGTGTAGCCGGAGATGAAGAGCACTTTCAGGCCACGGCGCTCGGCGGATAATTTCTGGGCGAGATCGCGGCCGCTTAGGCGCGGCATTACTACGTCGGTGATGAGGATGTGGATCGGGCCCTTGTGCGCGGTCGCCATCTGCAGGGCTTCGAGGCCGTCGCCCGCGTCGAGAACCTGGTATCCCTCACCGCGCAGGTAGTCGCGCACGAGTTCGCGAACGCTTTGCTCGTCTTCCACGAACAGGATGGTTTCGGTGCCCGCGAGTGAGCCGCCGGTGTGCTGTTCGACGACGGCCGTTTCGATTTCCTCCGTCACCTGCGGCAGATAGATCTTGAAGGTGGTCCCGCAACCGACCTCGCTGTAGACCCAGATGTAGCCGCCGCTCTGCTTCACAACGCCGTAGACCGTGGCAAGTCCGAGCCCCGTGCCTTTGCCCGCTTCCTTGGTGGTGAAGAACGGCTCGAAGATGCGCGACTGCGTTTGGGCGTCCATGCCGCAGCCGGTGTCGGTGACGGTGAGCATGACGTAAGGACCCGGCTCGACGGTGGCGTGCCCGGCGGCGTATCCGCGATCCAGCTGCACGTTGGCGGTTTCGATGGTGAGGCGGCCGCCGTCGGGCATGGCGTCGCGCGCGTTGACGACGAGGTTGAGGAGAACCTGTTCGATCTGGCCGGGATCGGCCTTGGCGCGCCCGAGATTCGCGCCCGGCACGAACGCCATTTCGATGTTTGCGCCGATCACGCGCGAGAACATCTTGATCATGCCGCCGACCACGTCGTTCATGTCCAGCACGCGCGGCTGCAGCACCTGTTTGCGGCTGAAGGCGAGAAGCTGGCGCGTGAGGGACGCGGCGCGGTCGGCCGCCTTTTCCATCTGCTGGACGCTGTGGTGCAGAGTCGGGTCCTTGGGCATGCGCTCGATCAGAAGCTGCGCGTGGCCTTTTACGACCATGAGGAGATTGTTGAAGTCGTGCGCGACGCCGCCGGCCAGCTCGCCGATGGCCTGCATTTTCTGCGACTGGCGCAATTGATCGCTGAGGTGCTTGCGCTCGGTGACGTCGAGGGCGACGCCGATCACGCCGATGAGTTCGCCGCGGGGCGATCGCAGGGGCTGCACGTAGCAATCGAACGAGCGCTTCTGCCACTCGAGCTCGAAGGAAAGCGGAGTGCCCGCCAGCGCCTTGCGGTGCGCGGCGATTGCCGGGAAGTCGGGATCATCGGTGCCGAAATATTGGGTGATGGTTTTGCCGAGGGCGTCTTCCGCGCGCAAGCCGAGCGATTCGAGCGCCGCGCCGGTCTGATAGGTGAAGCGCAGATCCGCGTTGGTGGCCCAGATGATCGCGGGAAGGTTCTCGATCATCACGCCGAGGCGCGAGCGCTCTTCGTGGCGCGCGATTTGGACGCGCTCGAGATCCTCGAGCATGCCGTTGACGGCGGTGCCGAGGTAGGCAACTTCGTCGTGACCGGAAACCGGAATGCGCGCCGCGAGATTGCCGCTCGTGCCGACGCGCGTGATGCCTTCACTGAGATCCGCCATGCGGGACAGCACGACGCGTTCGATCAGGTAGAGGATGATCGCGCCGAAGGCAAAGCCCGCCGCGAGCAGGAGCAGAAGGAATTGGAGCGAGCTTGTCCGGCCCTGGTCGGAAATCGTGCGCGGCAGAAGAACTCGCAGGACGGCCACCGGCTTTCCGTAGATGTCGGCGAGGCTCTGATAGGCCGCGAGGGAGTCGCCCGGATACGGCCGGACGGAAACAGGGTCACTCGATGTATTCCCGCCGGGAGCGGCGGCGAGATCGGCTCGACCTGCGGGCGAATCGGCATTCTCGATTTCGAGGGACACGTGAGTCATTGCGTCGAGGCGGGTGATCTCGTCCGCATCGAGGGCACGGCCCATGATCAGGACTCCTGCGGCGGGGCCGGCCGCGCTGCTGGTGAGAATCGGGCCCGATGCGACAAACACGGGCCCCGAGGACAGCATGAGCAGGCCTTTGACGTCGCGCACGTCGCCGTTGCGAATCAAAAAGGGAGAACCGAATCGCAGATGCCGGTCGAGATCGGGCGGAGGAGGCACCGCTTCCATTCCGGCGAGATTGAAGCCGGAGGCGAAGACTTTGCGTCCGGACGAATCGAGGACCACGACGAAATTGACGCGCAGCTGCTCGAACGCCGGCCCTGTGAATTCGGAGGCGACCTTTTCCGGGTGGCTGCCGCGCAGCGTGTCGTAGGTGAAATCGCGATCCGCGTACTGATTGGTGGCGTGCTCGAGGGCTTCGAGTTCGTTGGAAAGGGCGCTCGATGCGCGATCGAGGTTCTGCCGCGCGAAATCCTCTTCCACCTTGGAGAAGCCATTGAGGATCACCAGGCGTGTGAGCGAGAAGAGCCCGGCGACCAGGCAGACGAGTGCGGTCAAGACGATGAGGACAGTTTTTCCCCGAAGGGATGTCCACCAATGCGATTTTTTTGACAAAGGCGAACCTGCCTGCACTCTAGTATAGAGGTTGCGGTGGACTCCGGCGGCGAGCGTGCCTAGTCGGATACCCTACCAATTGGCGAGTATGGCAAGGGCAGGGGCGCGATTGCCGGTCAGGGTCCTCGGCGCAAAAAAGAAGTGACGCGCGCGCCCGGATCGGATTAACCTCAAGACATCTCGGCTCAACGGAGACGCATCTGTAACGAGCAAGTGCCGGAGAGTCTATGAAACGCGAACTTCTTCGCTCCCCTCGAATTGGACTTTTGGCGTTGGCGCTGGGCGTGGGCTTGCCTGTATTCGCGCAGGATCCTGGTCCGCTGCCGCCCGGCCCGGCAAATTCCGGGAACGCGGCGCAGAGCGCGCCGCAGCAGAATGCCGCGCCTGCGCCGGCCGCAGCTCCTGCTGCAGCGAGCGCGCCGGCTGCGACGCCTGCCGCGCCTGCGAAGGTTGCGCAGATTCAGGTGCCGAGCGGGACACACATTCCGCTCGTCCTTCACAACGGCATCTCCACGCGCACCGCGAAGCCGGGCGATCCTGTCTACTTCGAGACGATTTTCCCGATCCTGATCGACGGCAAGGTGGTGATTCCGGCAGGTTCGTACGTGAGCGGCGAGGTGACGGAATCGAAGCGGCCGGGGCGCGTCAAGGGCCGCGGCGAATTGATGATCAAGCTGACGACGATGATCTTGCCGAACGCTTACATGGTGAATCTGAACGCGATTCCCGGCGGCGCTGGAACGGGCGGCGGCGAGACGGTGAACAACGAAGGCAAGGTGATCGGCGATTCGGACAAGGGCTCTGACGTCGGCACCGTGATCCGCAGCACGGAAATCGGCGCGGGCGTTGGCGCGGGCGTGGGCGCCGCAAGCGGCCACGTCGGTGAAGGCGCCGGCATCGGCGCGGCTGCAGGCTTGGCGACCGGACTCGCGGCGGTTTTGCTGACGCGCGGACCGGATGCGGAGTTGCCGCGCGGGTCGACCGTGGAAGCCGTGATCAGCCGGCCGATTTTCCTCGATGCGGACAAGGTGCAATTTACCGGGCCGGGGCAGGCGTCCGCGCTTGCAGGGCCGTCCAACCGCGAGCCGCAGCGCAGCCGCATTCCTTTCTAATTTTTCACGACCGGGCAGATTCCTTCATTCAATTCGCGCTTTGCGCCGACGCGTGCGGATTTAGCAGCCACAGGACGCCAAAACCAGCCGCCAGCAAGCCTCCACACACGACGCTTTCCATCGAGTGACGCGCGAGTCCTCCACCCATATTGAAAACCGAGGCGGCGAAGTAGCTCCCGAGAGCGACCATTCCTGCAGCTTGCGTCGCCGCGAATCCAATCTGGCGGCCAAGCAGTCCGAACACGAGAAAGAGGCTGGCGATACCGGCGAAGAAGATGGCTGGCTCGACGCGCTTGGTCGCCAGAACGATCGGCGTCAGAAAAATGCCAGCGTAGACAACGATGCCGAAGACGAAAGGCAGTGCGCGATTGCCCCGCGCGACGATCGGGCGCGGCTGCTTCGCGCGAAAGGCCGGCGCGGCGCCGACCAGCAGCGCCATCGCAAGAAGGAACGCGCGCATCTGCGCGTGCGGGGTGCGGACCAACCCGAGGAAGACGACTCCCGCGACCAGGACGGCGGCCAGGCCTGCGAACGTTCGGTTGCCGAGCCAGCGTTCGCCGGCGCAGGACGGAAACCAGTGCGCCAGCAGCGCGAGCGGAAAGACCACGGCCATGAGCGCGTGCCACGGAACGATGACGGCCACCCATGAGAAGTTGATTCCGCCGGCGTAGATGTAGTGATTGAAATTGGGCAAGGGCACGCCCTCGGCGCGGATGAGCGTTTGCGCGATCAGGCCCTCGTTGAGGAATCCGTAAGCCAAGCCAAGAATGAAGATGCCGAGCGTCCCGAGCCGCCAGCGGATCGAAAGCTCGCGCATCACGAGCAGCGGAAAACTGTAGGCCGCGATGAGGAAGAGGGCGATTCGGGGATGCAGGAGCGCGTGCGGCGGCGTGTTGCCGGAGACGATCTCGGTAACAATCGGGGCGATCGCGACGAGCGTGACGATCGCCCTCGCGCGGCAGGACATTTGCCTACGCGGTTTCCACGCGAGAGGACCGGAAGCCGTCCGCGAATCGCAACGGCGAAAATGCCGACGCGTCGAGGTCCTTGACGAAAGTCCGACCGTGCACGATCCAATCGGAGATCAATTTTGCGGTGACCGGCGTGAGGAGAATGCCGTTGCGATAGTGGCCGGTGGCGATGAGCAGGCCGTCGATGTCCGTTGGGCCGATGATGGGAAGGTCGTCCGGGGTGCCGGGGCGCAGGCCGGACCACGTCTCGACGATTTCGGCTCCGGCGAGTGTGGGGCAGAGTTCGATGGCGGCGTCGAGGACCTTGCGAATTCCCGCGGCGGTGACGCGCTTCTCGAATCCCGCTTCTTCTTTCGTGCTGCCCGCGATGATGCGGCCGTCGCCGCGCGGCACGAGATAGCCGCGCTCGGAGCGCAAAACACAGTTGAGGCGAAAGCTGCCGTGGCGAAGCGCGAGCATCTGTCCGCGCACGGGCCGCGTGGGAAGCAGGCTCGCGAGGTGGGCGTCGCCGCCGGCGAGCTCGCCGGAAAAGCAGCCGGAGGCGACGACGACGTGCGCCGCTTCGATCTTTTCGCCTGCTGCGAGGACGCCAAGGCACCGGTTGCGCTCGCGTAGGAGGTTCGTCACTTTGCAGCCCGGGCGAATCGCGACGCCGCGGTTTTGCGCGGCGGTGAGCAGAGCACTCATCAGCAGGCGAGGCTCGACGCTCGCTTCGTCCGGCAGCCAAAGGGCTGCGCGCGCATCCGGGGTAAAGGATTTTTCTCGGTCGCGCGCCGCCGAGAGCGAGACTTCCTCGGCCGCCAGTTCGAGAAGGCGGTATTCGGCGGCCTTTCGGTCGCGATCGGTTTCGCCGCGTGGGGCGAGCAGGACTTCGAGGGCGCCATCGCGCGCATAGGACGCGGACTGGCCCGACTCTTCCTCGACTGCACCCACGAAGCGCGGGTAGAGCTTGAGGCTTTCCCTGCCGAGCGGCGCGAGCGGAATGTCTCGCGGCGAGTCCGGAGCGGGGGAGAGCATTCCGGCGGCGGCCCACGAAGCTTCCTGGCCGGGCTGCTGACGGTCCAGGACAACGACGCGCAGGTCCTCCGCGGCAAGCTCGAACGCGATCGAGACGCCGATCACTCCGCCGCCCACGATGGCTACATCGAAAGCGCTCACAACTGCATGTTACCAGCAAGCGAGGCCATCTCGGCGGTGAGGAGCAGAGCATCGTCGACCGGAGCGGTGTAATAGCGCGCGCGGCGGCCGGCGGGACGAAAGCCGAAGCGTTCATAGAAACGCAGCGCCGCGTGATTCGAAGCGCGGACTTCGAGCAGCGCCCGCTCGGCCTGGAAGGCTTTGCCGCACGCGAGAGCCTCGCGCAGGAGTGACGTTCCGAGGCCGCGGCGGCGAGCTTCGCCGCGCACCGCAAAATTCAGGATCTCAAGATCGCTCGCGGCTCGCCGCGCGACGAGAAAACCGAGGACGGCGGCATCTTCTTCGGCGACCCATCCCGCCATGCCGACCGTCATCCCGGCGTAGTCGCGCGCAGTCCATTGGGCGACTTCCGGGCAAGCCTGCTGGATCGCGAGAATCGCGTCAACGTCGCGCGGCTCGATGGGACGAATGCTCAAGAGCCACCGGAGTCCTTCCAATTCATCTCGGCGTCGCTGCGGCGGACGTAGTTTGCATCGAGGGTGAGGGCATCGGAAAGCTCGCCTCGCTGGGCGCGCTGGTAACCGAGCCGGCCGACGTGCGGCGCGAGGACGGGGGAGACTTCGTTGATAGGTACAGTACCTTGCGCGCGAAGTGTCTCAAGGCGAGACGGCAGCCCGGCCAGCAAAGCGGGAGCCGGCGTGACGATGGCGAAATCGGAGTCGGCGGCGCGCGGGGCAAGCGCTTGCAGGAATTCTTCCGGGGTGGAGACGCACTCGTGTCCTTCGAGTGCTAATCGCGCGGAATCGGCGCGGCGGTAGAATCCGAAGTAGATTTGCGAGCGGCGCGCATCGAGTACCGGCACAAGTAATGGAACTCTCGAATGTGATTGCACGGCAACGGCTTCGAGACCACTGATGGCGGCGACTGGCTTCCGGTACACTTCGGCCCACCCCTTCACGGCGGCGAGCCCGACGCGCAGCCCTGTGAACGATCCCGGGCCCGCGGCCACCGCAAAAAGATCGAATTCATCGAGGCGAAGCGCGAGCTCCTGTAAAAGGAAGTCGACGTGACGGAACATGCGAGCCGAATAGACTTCGTCGGTCCAAGTCGAAAGGGAGCCGATGATTTTGTCGTCGCGAAGAACGGCCACGCTGCCGGAGGGCGAAGAGGTGTCTAAGGCGAGGATGAGCACGTGCCCGATTATAGGGCAATTGCCCTGCCAAACCCCGCGAAAAACGGGCATTTCCGCAAAATTGATCCCGTATGAAAGTACGGGAAAAACTTGACGCCGTTTGCGCAATGAGCCTACACTTCAAATATTCGGCAGTTCGGGGGAGGGAACTTCGACTTATGGATTTCAAGCTAGGCGAAAAAGTCGTCTATCCGAACCATGGCGTCGGGCTCATCGAACAAATCAGTTACGGCTACGTAGACGGAAAATCAGAACGCTTTTACATGTTGCGG
>DATJRU010000002.1:0-52496 GCA_035504455.1 Vulcanimicrobiaceae bacterium | reverse complement strand
GCCGGGAACAAAGGTTTACTGGCGAATGTCGCCAGGGGTGAAAACATGAAAAGGTATCTGGCGAATCTTATCGTTCTCTTCTTGGCGCTGGCCGCGATCTCCGTGAGCGCGCCATTGAGAGCTCAGGACCAGCAGTCCGCGCCGCCTCCGCCCGATCAAGGGTACGGCCAGTGGGATCAATCCGCTCCGCAGCAGTCGCCGGTCCCGCCGGACTCGCAATACAACGGCCCGCAGGATCCGGGGCAGTCCGGCGACCAGCAGTCCGCTGACCAGGGGCCCGCGCCGGGCGTGGCGCGCCTCAGCGTAATTCAGGGCAACGTCTCAACGCAGCGCGGCGACAACGGCGAATGGGTCGCCGCCACCGTGAATACTCCGGTCGCAGTCGGCGATCGCGTTTCCACCGGCCCCGACGGCCGCGCCGAAATTCAAATCGACTCCGCCAACATCGTCCGCCTCTCGGGCAACACCACGGTCAAGATCGCCAACGTCACGCGCGAAAATATTCAGGTGCAAGTCGGCCAGGGTCTGGTGACCTACGCGGTCGTGCGCCCCGGCGAAGCGAACGCCGAAATCGACACGCCGAACGCGGCTCTCCACCCCGACGGTCCCGGCGATTACCGCATTCAGGTGAATTCCGACGGCGAAACCACCGCGATCATTCGCTCGGGCTCGGCGGACGTAACCGAGCCGCAAGGCAGCACGCATGTGAACGCCGGCCAGCTCATCACCATCCAGGGCACCGACAATCCGCAGTACAAAACGGAAAACGCACCGTCTCAGGATGCGTGGGATTCCTGGAACACGGACCGCGATCGCCGGATCACCAGCGCGAAAAGCTGGAAGCAGACCGATCCGTATTACACCGGCTCGGAAGATCTCGATAATTACGGCACGTGGAGCGAAGTGCCCGACTACGGCCCCGTGTGGGTTCCGCAGCAGGGCCCGAATTGGGCGCCGTATAGCGACGGCCGCTGGGTCTGGGAACCCTACTACGGTTGGACGTGGGTCTCCTACGAGCCCTGGGGCTGGGCGCCGTATCACTATGGCCGCTGGTTCGTCTATGGCGGCAACTGGGCGTGGTGGCCCGGTCCCGTCGTCGGCTATCCGGGTTACTACCCGATCTGGTCGCCCGCGTACGTTTCGTTCTTCGGCTGGGGCGGCGGAGGCTTCGGTTTCGGAGTCGGCTTTGGATTTGGCTGGGGCTTCGGCCACGTTGGCTGGCTGCCCTGCGGTCCGGGTGACTGGTATCACCCGTGGTATGGACGCTGGGGCGGGCGCTTCAACACAGTCGGTGTGCGCGGTGAAGGATTCCGCGACGGATTCCGCCCGATCGGTCCCGGCGGCCGCGGCTTCTCCAACGTGAACGAAGCGTTTCACAACGATCGCGTGCGCGGCGGCATGGTCTCGATGGATTCGGGCCGCTTCGGCCGCGACGCCGTCCACGGCGCGGGCGCTCGCATGAGCGAGGCATCGTTCCGCGGCGCCAGCATGGTCAACGGGCGTATGCCGATTTCGCCTTCGCGCGAAAGTTACGGCGCCTCGGGCCACGCGGCGAATCCGGCTTCGTTCCGCAACGCGCCTTCGAACTCGCAGCATTTCTTCAGCACTGCGGGGCGATCCAACGGCGGATTTAGCGGACGCAGCAACAACGTCAGCGGCCGCGAATCCTTCGGCGCAAACGCGAACCGCAACGGTTCATTCAACGGCGGCGCAAACGCAAACCGCGGCGGCTCCTTCAACGGCAACGCCGGCGCAAATCGCGGCGCGATCACTTCCAACCGTCCGGGTTGGCACACATTCACTCCGCCTTCGGGCGCGAATCGAGGAGAGACGAACGGCGGCTTCTCGAATCGTGGCAACGAGGGAAATCAGAACGGCAATCGCGGCTTCTCCGGGTCCGGACGTTCTTATAACACTTATAACTCGCCGGGGTCGGCGTCACGTGGGAACACCTCAAATTCATACTCACATTCATACTCAAGGCCCGAACTTAATATGAGGCAGCCCATCGTGACGCCGCGCGGCGGCGGCTACGGAAATGATTCCTACGGTCGCGGAGGTTACGGCGGCAACAACGAACCCCGCGGTGGGTACAGCGCGCCTCGCGGCAACTACAGCGCGCCTCGTGGCTACAGCGCGCCTCGCGGCGGCGGATACAGCGCTCCGCACGGGAATTACAGCGCACCGCGCGGCGGCGGCAGCTCGCACGGTGGCGGTAGTTCACACGGCGGTGGCGGCGGCCACTCCGGCGGCGGCCACGGCGGCCATCGCTAATCGCCGCTCGCGTTTCCAAGCCGACAGCGGATCACGCAAGCGCGGGACGCGCGACACAATTTAGCCCAGGCTGGAAGGCTTGGGAAAAATGAAGCCTAAATGTCGGGAGCGCCGTAGGTGCGGCACCCGGCCCTCTCGCGCGCCGATCGAAAACATCACGGGTAACGAAAAGTAATGAAAGGAAACTGCGACCCGCGCGGCGTGTTGAACGAAGTAGGAGGAAACAACCTATGTCCTCAATGCGTGTTGCCGCATGGTTTACATGGTTCTCTGCATGGAATTGGCTCGTGCGAACCGCTATGCTATCAAAAGAGCGGTTCACCACTAAGGGAGTCACACGTTCATGAGAAAACTGCTGCTCACGCTCCTGTTCTCGACCTGCGCGCTCGTTCCTGCTCTTCCAGGTTCCGCGGCGGCCCAGGACGATCCTCCCGGCCGTGTCGCGCGGCTCAATTACATTCAGGGTTCCGTCTCCTATCAGGTTTCCGGCGATCAGGATTGGGTCCAGGCCGATCCGAATCGTCCCCTGACCACCGGAGACAATCTCTGGGCGGATAAAGATTCGCGCGGCGAGGTTCACATCGGCAGCACCGCGATTCGCCTCTCTAGCGAAACCGGCATCTCGTTTCTCACGCTCGACGATCGCACCACCCAGATTCAGCTCGCGCAGGGCACCATCGAAGTCCATCTGCGCATTCTTCCCAGCGGCGACGCCTTCGAAGTTGACACGCCGAATCTCGCGCTGACCCTGACGGAGCCCGGCGAATACCGCGTCTCCACCGATCCGAATGGCGGTTCCACGGGTATCGTCGTTCGCGAGGGCGCCGGCGAAGTCACCGGCGGTGGCGGAACGTGGGATCTGAATGCCGGGCAGCAGTACACATTCAACGGCACCGATCAGCTCACCTACGACGCTTCCGACGCGCCGGGCTTCGACGATTTCGAGGATTGGTGCCAGTCCCGCGACCAGCGCGAGAACAACTCCGTATCCGCAAAGTATGTCTCGCGCGATATCGACGGTTACTACGATCTCGACAGCTACGGCTCGTGGGAAGCGGACGCCGACTACGGCGACGTCTGGGTGCCGAGCGGCGTCGCCGCCGGTTGGGTTCCCTACCAGATGGGCCACTGGGTCTTCATCGAGCCGTGGGGCTGGACGTGGGTTGATTCCGAGCCGTGGGGCTGGGCGCCGTTTCACTACGGCCGCTGGATCTATGCTCGCGAACACTGGGGCTGGGTGCCGGGGCCCGTCGTCGTGCGCCCCGTCTACGCGCCGGCAGTCGTCGGCTTCGTTGGCGGCGCCGGCTTCGGCCTCTCGGTTGGCTTCGGCGGAGGAGTCTCCGGCGTGGCTTGGTTCCCTCTCGGGCCGCGCGACGTTTTCGTCCCGGGATACCATTGCAGCCCGCGTTACTTCCAGACGATCAACGTGACCAACACGCGCGTCGTCGACGTGACCGTGGTGCGGAACGTTTATACCAGCGCGGTCGTCAATCATGACGTCTCGCACGTGAACTACATGTATGCGAACAACGCGCGCGCCGTCACCGCCGTATCGCGCGATACTTTCGTGAATGCGCGCGCCGTCGATCGCGGAACGGTCCACGTCAATGAGGACCAGATTCGCACCGCGCGCGTGGTCGATTCGGCTCCGCTCGCGCCAACCCGCTCGAGCTACGTCTCCGCGAATGCGCGCGTTTCCACGGCCAAACCCTCGTATTCCTTTTCGCAGCGCCCGGCGGTCGCGAATCTGAATCCGGCGGTCACGACAAATCGACATTCGTCCGTGTTCACGAACGACAGCCCCGAATTCAATCAGCCGCGCCCGGTAAACAACGCGCGGCCGGCCAACAACCAGACGAACAACAACGGCTTCCGTCCGTTCACGCCCGCGGGTTCGAATAACCACGCCACCGCCCAGCCCGGCAATGGCAATTCCGTCAACCAAACGAATCAGGGCCGCCAGTATGAGGACCGGCCCGCGATGAAGTACACTCAGCCAACCAAAGCCCGCGACGAGATGTACGACGTGCATCCGCCGCTCAACCAGAAGTCGGAATCGAAGCCCCCGGAGCAGCACTCCGAGCAGCACTCAGGGCAACATTCCGAGTCTCATTCTTCGGCGCCGCCGCCGAAGAAGTAAAGTCTTGCGCGAAGCGGCGAGCGTGGGGCTCGCCGCTTCCCAGGTTTCGCCCAGCCGCTCATTCGTCCGGAAATGTTCCGGAAAACTGAGGAGGACCAGTCATGCGAAGTCGACTTGGCGCTGTCAATGCTCGAAACACGTTCGTAGCACCCCTTTTTCTCGCTCTGCTCCTGGCCATCGCCGGCTTGTCGGTTTTTCCGGGCGCGGCTCTGGCGCAAGACGACGATGCACAGGCCGATCCCCCGGGCCGCGTCGCGCGGCTGGGCTACCTGCAAGGATCGGTATCCTTTCAACCGGCTGGAACGCAGGATTGGATTGACGCGAATCCGAATCGCCCCCTGACCACCGGCGACAATCTCTGGGCCGATCAGGATTCGCGCGGCGAACTCCACATCGGCAGCTCCGTCGTTCGCCTCTCGGGACAGACCGGAGTTTCGTTTCTCAATCTCACCGATCAGGTGACGCAGCTCCAGCTCGCGCAGGGCTCGATCTACGTGCGCGTGCGCGAACTCGCCGACGGCGAAGCCTTCGAAGTCGACACGCCCAATCTCGCTTTCACCGTTGTCCGGCCCGGACAGTATCGCGTGAACGTCGATCCGAATGGCGGCGCGACGATGATCGAAGTCTTCGGCGGCGCCGGCAACGTGGTCGGCGGCGGCCAGGCCTACAACCTAAATCCCGGCCAGGAATTTTCGTTCACCGGCACAGACCAGCTCGCCTACGACGCGCAGCCGCTGCCGGGACGCGATGATTTCGACAGCTGGTGCCTCTCCCGCGATCAGCGTGAAGATCGCTCCGCATCCGCGCGCTACGTTTCGCGCGACGTGATCGGCTATGACGATCTCGACGATTACGGCGCGTGGAGCAACGACCCCGAGTATGGAAACGTTTGGATCCCGAACGGCGTCGCCGCCGATTGGGCGCCGTATCACTACGGCCACTGGGTTTTCGTCGCGCCGTGGGGATGGACGTGGGTCGAAGACGAACCCTGGGGCTTCGCTCCGTTCCATTACGGCAGGTGGGCCGTGATCGGCGGGCGCTGGGGCTGGGTCCCGGGTCCCGTCGCGGTCGGCGTAGTCGTCGGCGGGCCGGTCATTCGTCCGATGTACGCGCCCGCTCTCGTCGGATTCGTCGGTGGCGGCGGCTTCAGTTTGTCGATCGCGATTGGTGGCGGCGCGGGCGTCGCGTGGTTCCCGCTCGGTCCGCGCGACGTTTGGGTGCCGGCGTATCGCTGCAGTCCGGTGTACGTGCAGCACGTGAACGTGTACAACACGCGCGTCGTCAACGTGACGCAAGTGACGACCGTGTACAACAACGTCTACGTGAATCACAACACGACCGTGGTCAACCACTACACGTACGCGAGCAACGTGCGCGCGGTGACGGCCGTCGATCGCGACACGTTCGTGAACGGGCGGCCGGTCGGGCGAGCCTCCGTACGCATTTCACAGACCGACATTCAGAATCCGCGCGTGATGGACCGCGGGGCGATTCAGCCGACGCAGCGCAGCGCGTTTGGCGGTCAAGCGAACGCGAAGGTCGCGCCGCCCGCATCTCTTGCGAATCGCCGCGTCGTCACGAAGCTGACGCCCGCGTCGAATGCGGTTCCCATCGGCCATACGCAGCCGCTCGCGCGCGGAGGAAACAACGCGGGGTTCCGGCCCAATGGCGGCCAGCCGAATAATCAGCCGGGCAATCGTCCCGGCAACGAGAACAACAACGCTCGCCCGGGCTTCCAGCAATTCCATCCGCCGAACAGCAACAACGGAAATCCGAACGCCGGCGGCACCAACGGAAACGCCAATACTGGCGGGGCGAATGCGGCGCGGCCTAACAACCAGAACAATAACGAGCAGCCGGGCAACAGCAACGACAACGCGCGGCCGGGCTACCGTCCGTTCACGCCACCGAGCGGGAATTCGAATCCGAATGCGAACGAGAATCGGAATCCGAACAACAATCCGTCGTTCAATCGCAACCAGCCGCCGAACAACGAGCAGCGCTCGAACGAGAACGGCAACGCGAACCGCTCGAACAACACCGACAACAGCTCGCGCGGCGGATTCAAGCCGCCTGCGCAGGGCAACGAGTCGAATTCGCAGGGCAACAAGAACAAGGAAAACAAGGAGCAGAAAGAATCCAAGCCGCCGAAGGACGACGACAAGGATCACAAGGACCACTAGAGTCTTGGTTCGAGTGCGAGAAGTGCGAGCGAAGACAAAGCGAATTGAGTCTGCACTAAGAGGGGACTCCAGGATCCCCCTAGCGGGGGCTTAAAAAGGCTTACGAAGACAAGAATGGCGGCCAGTGGTTCCTTATCGTCGGACGGGAGCCGACCCGTGCCGTCCAGACGTCGTCAGCGGGGCGTTGGCGGCGTCTGGCCTTGCTCGCTTGGACCATTCGAGCCACCTGGCGCGGACTGAGGGGCGGCCGCCGGATTCGGAGCGGCTTCCGCCTGGGCGAGCGCGAGGTAGGCGCGGCCGAAGGCAGACTGCTGGGTGCCCGCCGCGATCACGACGGCCTGCACGGTGTAACGGCCGGTCGGAAGTTTGGCGAGCGGAAGGCTGATGCGGAACGACGCGGTGTGCGTCTTCGGATCGAGCGCCGTGGGCGCGAGCAGCGGAGTGGAATTGATCTGCACGCCGCCGCGGAAAAAGACGAGACCCGCGCGGAGGGTGTTTGCGTCGAAGGCGTCTTCGTTCGCGCCCTTCTCCGGATAATACGCCTGGAAGAAAACGTACAGAGTCTGTTGCTGATTGAAGTAGCGCGTGACGCTCGGGACGATTTTCGTGCCGTCCATTTCAAGCGGCGTCGAAGCGAGCTTCGCGCGCAACCCCAGAGCCTTGGTTTGCACGTCGTCCGTTTTTTCGACCGGCACGAGCTGGCTCGAGAGCATGACGGAACTTAGCGTCATGCGAGAGGCGGGCCGCTGCGGCACGACGAGCTGTTCTTCGAAGGTTCCCGTCTTGCCTGATTCATTTTCCCGCGCGACAAATTTCAGGCGGTAGGTGCCGGGCGAGAGCACGACTCCGCCCTGGTAGACGAGATTGCTGTGCGTCACCTGCTGGAATTTTTCTTCGTCGAGATGGACTGTGATCGTGTCGCGCAGAGCGGCGACGGATTGCCCGTTCGGCGCCTTCACTTCGGCGGCGAAATCGAACTCGGCGGTATGCGAGCCGTGTTTCTGGGCCCACTCGAGCGCGCTCGACGAGAGTTTGGCGGAGATGGGCACGTAGACCTGGTCGTCGCTCAGGCGGAACATCGCGGTCTCGACGGCGACGGGCAATTCAACTTCGGGATTGGGCGATTCGAGGGCGTCCGCAAGCTGCTGTTCCTTGTCTTCTTTTTCGAGGTGCTGGAAATCGCGCGGGGCGTAGTAGCCGTTGCGGTAGCGGACGTGCGCGCCGGACGCTTTCACTTTGACGCTGACCGCGCGCCAGCGGCCATCGTGCTTCACGTCGGGCGGGAGATCGTAGCCGACGAGATAGTAGCCGCCGTTGTCTTCCTGAATTTTCGGGAAGGCGTCGCTGAGGTCGCCGAGATCGAAGAAGGCGCGGCCGCCGGTGTCGGTCGAAAGCGTGGCGAGGGTGTCGCGCGAATCCTCGCGCTGATCGGTCTGGTGGAACACGGCGGCGCCGCTGAACATCGACGTGCCGGTGGCAGCGGCGGTGGTGACGTCGCCGCCCGGGGGCGTGGCGAACATGCCGCGCGCGTCGATCGAGTAGATGGAGACATCGGCGCGATTGGCGGCGTCTGTCGCGGCCGTCAATTCGGCGCGGTTCTCTTCCCCGGTTTGCGTGATGCCGCCGGTGAATTCGACGAGCGCTTTGCGTCCCGGAATTCCGGCGAGGACGTTGGTGAGGCTTTCGATGGCGATGAGCTTCTGATCGGTGTTGAAGACGTTGAATTCGGTCTGGTCGGGCGTGTAGGCGGCCTGCGTATCCTGCTGGACATCGTACTCGCCGTTCTGCGCGGCCGCGTATTGGTTTGCCGCGAGCTGCGTGCCGGCGCCGGGAAGAATCTGGGCCACGGCTTTGTCGAGCACTTTGCGGTCATTGGTGAAATTCGCGAGCACGGAAAGCTGCGAGCCGAAGACGACGACGGAGACGAGATCGGCCGGGGTCATCTGCTTTGCGAGAAATTTGACGGCAGAGTCGTGGGCGCGGGTGATGTCGTCCGTTTCCATCGACGTCAGATCGAAGAAAAGGACGATCATGCGGCGGTCGCGCACGGCGTCGGTGACGGTTTGTTTCGCGCTCGGCGCGCCGCCATCGACGGGAACCACGACGGGCTTCGATTCATCCGGGCCGGGGCCGGCCTCGACGGCTTCGATGTCGGAATAGGAGAAGCTGGTGATTTTTTGTGGCTTGCCGTTGTCGGTGATGGTGAATTGATCTTCGCGCAAGCCCTTGATGGGCTTGCCGGATTTGTCGGTGACCTCGACGTCGATGCGGACGATTTCGGACTCGGCGCGCAGGGTGCTCGGGGGAGGCGGCCCGAGGCGTTGCGTGGGCTGGGGATTCGCGGGAGCGGCGACGACGGTGGGTTTGCTCGCCGGCTGCTGATCGGGTTGTTGTTGCGCGGAGGCGGACAGCGGAGCGAGCGCGAGATTCGCGGCGAGTGCGCCGACGACGATGGCTTTCGAGATTGATACGATGCTATTTCTCATGGCGATGTCCGTAATCGATTCCCAGCCTAACACCGTCAGACGCATTTATCGCCGTGCGCCAACGCAACGTCATCTCACGGCGAAGATGCCGGGCTAAAGCACCCGGCGCTACGGTTAAACCTTAAACCACCTCACATGGAGGCTCAGAAATTGAACCTTACCATTAGGCTCATGGTGCGCATGGAGCCGGCGCTGGTGACGCCGCCGAACGTCGTCGGCTGGCCGTTGATCGCGATGCCCTGGCTCTTCAGGCCGCAAGTGGTGACGCCCGAATCGGACGGAAAGCATGGGAGCACGGTGCCGATGCCGGTGTAGTTGGGCGTGTTGGTGAGGTTGCTCACCTGCCACTCGATGTTCATCACGTGACGCTGCTCGGGGCCGAAGCGGAAGGACTTTGAGAGGCCCAAATTCCAATTGAACATGCAGGGGCCCTCGATCGAGCCGCGCTCTTCGTCGCCGTAGGCGATGTTGCCGCTGGAATCGGTGGGCAGCGTGAAGGCAGCAGGATTGAAAAACGCACCGGGCGCTCCTCCACAGATTCCGCGGTTCGGATCGCCCACGATGTTCGGGCGCAGAGAGAAATTCGCGCCGGTGCCGTTGTCGGACGCGACGCCGCCGAGAAGCGCGGTGAAAGGCGTGCCCGTCTGCCACGTGAAAATATTCTGCAAGCGCCAATTGCCGAAGACCGATTCCTTCCAGCCGTGATTGGCGAGGCGATTGCGCTGGCCGAAGGGCAACTGCCACATGGAAACGAGCCGGAACTGATTGCGAATATCGAATGTGGAGAGGCCATATTCGGCGTGGAGGTTGCCGTCCTGCTGCTCGACGGTGCCGGTGCCGCCCGCGCCGCCGATGGAACTCGAATCATCGAGCGATTTGCCGTAAGTGTAGATGCCCTGGAGCATGAAGCCCTTCGTGAAACGGTGCACGACGCGAACCTGGAGCGCGTTGTAGATGGAGTTGGCGCCGGATTGATCGTAGGTGAATCCGACGGCCTGGTTATCGATGCGAAACTCTTGAATCTGATCGGATGGCGTGCCGAGCGGCGCGCGATTGGGCGCGCGCAGGACGTCCAGATCGGTGCCTTTCGTGCCGGTGTAGGTGAGATCGAGAATCCAGTTGGGCGAGAGCGACGTTTCGGTGCCGAGGCTCCAAATCTGGGCGTAGCCGGGTTTGTAAAAAGGATCGACCGAGGCGGTATTCGGGATGGCGATGAGACTGGAAGAACCTCCCATGAAGGGATTTTGGAAGGTGAGCGGTTCCCCGCTCGTAGTAGTGAGGCTCTGCGCCGTTGCGATCGGCGGCTGATAGGCCAGCTCGCGGACGAGGGTATTGAAAATCGACTCGTTGTAGAAGATCGAATAGCCCGCTCGGACAACGGTTTTCGGCTTGATGGGAGGCTGCCAGGCGATGCCGATGCGCGGTTCAAAATTGTGATAGCGGCCGTGAACCAGGGCGCGCGGCGCGCCGGGAGCTCCGGCCTGAACCTGCGTAACGTCCGTGAGATTGGTGATGTCGAGATTCACAATGTTGTCGAAAAGCTCGACGGGCGGAGTGACTGCGTCGTAGCGCACGCCGAATTGAGCGGTGAAGGTCTTGGTGACGCGAAAATCGTCCTGCGCGTAGAGATTGAATCCCCAGCTTCGGAAGTAGGTGTTCGGGTCGCCGAACTGGCCCGTGGTATTGAATGGCAAGCCTTCGAGAAAGTCGGCGAAGTCGTTGCCGGTGGCGATGCCGGTGAAAACGAAGCCGCCGCGCGGGTTGGGATCGGTTTGGTTATTCAGCTCGACGCGGCGGACCTCGCCGCCGAAACGCACGGTGTGTTTCAAGTGCGTCCAGGAAACGCTGTCGTCCACGCGAAGGGTCTGGTTGCGCGTGAGCGATGGAACGGGATCGCTGAAGCCCGAAAAATCGGTCAGAGTGACTCCCGGGATACCGTAATCGACGGGCGGGAGAACGACGTCCGCGCCAAGATTGATGCCGAGGCTGGCGGGCGAGAAAGCGGAGTTGAAGGAGTTGTCGCTTTCGAGATTGATGCGATTGCGGCTCCAGTTGACGCTGGTCGATTCGACGAGGTGCGGGGTCCAATTGTGCGAAAGACCGAGCGTGAGGTTCTGGCTGCGCGTGGACTGATGGCCGCCGATATCGATGAAGTTGCTTATGGTGTTCTCGCGGTCCGAGTTGAAATTGTAGCTGGCGTTCACGTTGAACTTGGCATTGATGGTGTAAAGAATCGTGCCATTCACGCGGTCGGTGTTGTCGGGCGTGGTGGTCTGCAAAAGATAGTTCTGCGTGACCGCGCCGGGGACGTTGGGCATGGGGATCAGCGGCAGCAGCCTCTGGGCGACGGGATCGATCGGGACCTGGACATCGCCAGCCGTGCAGCCCGGGCCAGCCAAAGTCGTGACGGGCGTGGTGGTGAACGGCTCGAAGATGCTTCCGGCGGGGAAACAGCCGTTGCGCTGGTCCGCGGTGGGGACAGTCGAATAAGAGTTGATCGGGTTGAGGACTGTTTCGTGCTGGTAGTTGACGAAGAAATAGGTGTGGTCGGCGCCGTGGTAGATATGAGGAATGGTGAGCGGGCCGCCGATGTTGCCGCCGACACGCTCGTCGTAGTGGCCGATCTTGGGCGCGGGCGTTCCGGTGATGGAGTAGGGGCGCGCGTCGAACGCGGAATTCTCGTAGCGATCGTAGAAGCTGTAGCGCACGCGATTGACCTGCTGGCGGAAGAGACGGCCGAGCTGGCCTCCGCCTCCCCTGCCGCCACCGGCTAAATTGAAAATCTGGATGGCCCGGCCTCCGCCGCCACCGAATCCACCGGGACCGCCAAAACCGCCCGGGCCTCCCCCGCCGGGACCACCTCCGAACATCTGGCCGGCTGCGCCGCCGGGCTGTTCGGCGCCAGCGCCGCCTGGACCGCCGGGTCCTCCCGGCCCACCGGGACCGCCGAAGCCGCCAGGAGGGCCACCGGCGTTGAAGGTGAGTCCTTGGCCGACGGTGCCCTGGAGCAAGAAGGAATCGGAGGACCCGCCGGCAGCGGGCGTGGGAGCGTTGGCGGCAGCGACGCTTTCGTCGCCGGCTTCGGATGTGCCGGTGACGTCGGTTTGCTGAAAGCCACCGCCAGCCATACCCTGCTGCATGGCGTTGAGCACGCCGGGCGGAAGCTGTCCTCGCCTGCCGCCGCCGGAACCACCGCGTCCGCCGAAGCCGCCTTGACCGGCTGGGCCGCCGTTCTGGGCGTTTTGCTGCGCGCCGGGCGGACCGTTGGGACGCTGGCCGCGGTTGCCGGCTGGCGCACCGCTCGAGCCCGCGGGCGCAGAAAGCTGCGCGAGCGTCGCTACGCGGAGCGAGAGCTGGACGGGCGGCGGTTGCGGCGGCGGATTCGAGAATTGCGCCTGGATCGAAGCGGACACGAAACCGAGTTGCGTGGCTTCGATCGTGTAGTGGCCGGGCGTGAGAGTGGGAAATTCGAATTTGCCGGATTCGTCGGTCCAACTGACCCAGACCTGGCCGGTGTCGGTATTGGTGAGGCGAAGAGTGGCGCCGGGGACGGGCGAGCCTTCGGCGGTTTGAACGGAGCCAGTGGCTTCGATGGAGCCTTGCGCGGCTGTGGAGGCAGGCTGCGCGCTCTGAGGTGGCGCGGATTGCGCGGGCGACGCGGCCTGCCGAGCGAGAACGGGAATCGCTGATGAGAGAAGTGATGCCAGGAGCCACGCGGCTTTTTTGCGGATTCGGCGATGCAAACCGTTCCCCTTGCTGCTGTCGTTACGGCCGAACAACAACCGCACGGAGTTTCTTCAGGGGCTAAAGCCCACTGCCCTTCGCGCGTCAGTGTCGGACCTGAAGGTCCAACGCCCTAAGGCCGGACACCCCGCGGCTAAAGCCGCCCTGTTAGCGGGGCTTTTCGCGGGCCCGAAGGCCCACGCTTCCACCGCTCGAACCCTCGCGCATTCGCGCATCCACCAAGAGCTGGACTTGCGGGCTTGTACGCGGCCCACGACTGCGGCGGCTTCGCGCTGCCGACCGAGGCTCTTACGTTCTCAGACGACTCTGAAGCTCCGACCCCCTAAGAAGCGTGTATCTGGCTTCCAGTATCCCTCTTCGACGCCGTGCGGGAAGGATGGGTTACCTGCGCGCGACGGGACTTCACGAATTGTAACTTGCGGCGACCGGGACGCGGCGAGGCGGCGGCGATGCGCGCGCGTGCGTGGCGGTGGCGCCCCGGCCCGCACGAGACGCAACGGGTGTGAGCGCCTCGGGTCCTGTTCGCGAGCGGGCCGGGGCATAGGAGCGCGAGAGCGGCGCTATTGGTTTGCGCCTCCGTTGGAATTCGCGGCGTCATAGACGAAACGAAACGTGATGGGCTGCTGCAGCCGCGGGTTATCGATTTTGGTGATGACGTAGAGCTGGGAGCCGTCGGGCGAAAGCTCGTAGGTGCGCGAGGTGCTGCCGCCGCGGCGTCCCTGGAGCGTGGCGACGAGCTGATTGCCCTGCCACTGGGCCGGCGCCGGGCCCTGATTCGCATTTGCGCCGGGGCCGGAATCGGCGGAGTTGTCGGCGTCCGACGAGTTGGAATTATTCGAGGCGGCGGAATTCGCGGACGGCGAGGAATTGTCGTTCGAATATTGCGCGAGGACGCGGCCGGAGGAGCCGGTGACTTTCGCGGAGGTGGCGGTTTGCACGATGGTGAGCTGAGAGAATTCGGCGTTCATTCCGCCCTGGCCGCCGCCACCGCCGCGACGTCCTCCGCCACCGCCCATTCCGCGGCCGCCACCACCGCCGAAGCCGCCGCCACCGCCATTTCCATTTCCGTTGCCGCCGCCACCGCCCATCGCTTCGCGCATTTTCTGGCGAGGGTCGTCGCTCTGATCTTTGTTGAGCGTCCAAGTGCCAGCGAGGCTCGGGTGACCGCCGATCTGGGGGACGCTGTGTTGGGGCGTGGATGCGGGCTGATCGGATGGAGTGGCGCCGGATTGCGGACCGTCCGCAGCTTGGGCAGAGGCGCGGGAAGGCGCGAAGACGATGCCGAAGAGCAGGAGCGCGAAGATGGCGATCCAGGCGCGTACGATGAAGGATGAATTTTGCTCGAGCATCAGAGGGCCTCCTTTTGTTATGGAGCGCGGGCCGGGCGCTGTGAGTGCGACGACGTTCATGATTCCTTTCAGGGCACGCTATGGTTCCACAATCTGGCGGGAGGCTTTGGCCGGGGGCGCGAAGTCCTGTATCATGCGGCATGCTTTCTTTCCGATGGCGCTTGTGGCCTGCAGGGCGACCGAGCCCGGGACGCGGTCCGCGACCGCGTCGATAGAGATTTGCGGCGCGCGGCGGATCGCGCGGCCTTCCTGTTCGAACAGCCGAAGAAATCGCGCGAAAGGGGAAAGATCGATGGCAAAAACGAGCCAAGTGCGCCTGGCCGTGCTCGGCGCGGGAAAAATGGGCGGCATATTGATCGAGGCGCTGGTGCAGCAAGGACTGGTGTCGCCGAAGAATTTGCACGCGACGGTGGCGCACGCGGGCGCGGAGCGGAAGAACCTGGCGCGCGAGATTTCGGTGGGCGTCGACAACCGCGCGGCGGCGAAGAAGGCGGATGTGATTTTATTGTGCGTGAAGCCGCAGGTGGTGGGGCGCGTCGTGGACGAGATCGCGCCGGAGCTGACGTCGGACAAGCTGCTGATTTCGATCGCGGCGTCGGTGCCGGCGGAGTACATCGAGCGGAGGCTGACGGCGAAGGTGCCGGTGATTCGCGCGATGCCGAATACGCCGTCCCTTGTGGGCGCGGGAATTACGGCGATTTCGCCGGGGAAAAACGCGGCGCAGAAGCATGTGGATGTGGCGAAGAGGCTTTTCGACGCGGTGGGTAAGACGGTGGTGGTCGACGAGAAGAACATGGATGCGATCACGGGGCTTTCGGCGAGCGGGCCGGCGTTCATTTACATTATTTTGGAGTCGCTGGCCGAGGGCGGCGTGAAGGTGGGGCTGTCGCGCGAGCTGGCGACGCTGCTGGCGGCGCAGATGACGCTGGGGGCGGCGAAGATGGTTGTGGAGACGGGGCATCATCCGGCGCTGTTGAAGGACACCGTGACGACGCCGGCGGGGTGCACGATCGACGGGATCCTAGAGCTGGAGGAAGGCGGGTTGCGCGTGACGTTGATCAAGGCCGTGGTGAAGGCGGCGCATAGGGCGAAAGAATTGCTGCTGACCGACGAGCGGGCGTGACGAAGAGAAAAATCGAGAGAACCAGGACTACCGCAGAGACGCTGAGAGCGCAGAGAAAAACGGAGAGACCCATTGCTGAGAATTCCAGCGCGACGACGGTGAGCGCGCCGCAGGGGCTGTGCGCGGACTGCGCGTACGCGCGGCGTGTTGAATCGGCGCGCGGGTCGCAGTTTCTGCTATGCGAGCGATCGCGCACCGATGCGGCGTATCCGAAGTATCCACGGCTGCCAGTGATTGAGTGCGCCGGGTACGAGCGGAGTCTTGAGGACGCGGAACCGCACGATTAGCGTAGTTGGGCTCGACGCAAATTCGAAGAGAGATCCTCCGCTTCGCTCAGGATGACGAACCAGCGACGCGAGCGGTTGGTTAGTTCTTGATGAGCAGGACGTTCACCGCTTTTACTACGACTTCGACGGTGTCGCCTTTTTTCAGCTTCATGTCCTTGAGGGAGTCCATGGTCATCACGGAGGTGAGCTGCGAAGGGTGAGAGACGCTGACCTTCACTTCGGACATCACCGAGCCCTTCTTGATTTCGGTTACCTTGCCTACGATGCGGTTGCGCGCCCCGACTTTCATTTTTTGGCTCCTTGGATGGTGCAATGGATTCGATGCAGCGGCCGTGCAGTTTGTCCCACACAAGATTGACACCTTACTACAATTCTTCGCGCTTGATGGAGCGAGGTTTCGCGCCGGATAATTGCGCCCGCGGTTGAGGAGAATGCCGATGAAAGCGATTCGCGCGACGCGCGCTGGCGATCCGAGCGTGATGCAACTCGAAGAGATTCCGCGGCCCAAACCCGGGCCGGGCGAGGCGCTGGTGCGCGTCCACGTGGCGGGCGTGAATTTTGCGGACGTGTACACGCGGAGCGGGTCGGCGCGCGTTCCCGCACCCTTTCCGTTGACGCCGGGGCTGGAAGGTGCGGGCGTCGTGGAAGAGGTGGGCGAGGGCGTGACGGAGGTCCATGCCGGCGATCGCGTGGCATACGCGACGCGGGGCGCGGGATCGTATGCGGAATACGACGCCGTGAAAGTAGGGCACCTCGCGCCTTTGCCGAACGAGCTGACGTTCGAGCAGGGCGCTGCCGCGATCCTGCAGGGCATGACGGCGCACTACCTGCTGCACGAATATTATCCGGTGAAGCGCGGGTCGACCGTGCTGGTGCACGCGGCGGCGGGAGGGATGGGTTTGATTCTGGTGCAGTGGCTGAAGCATCTGGGAGCGGTGGCGATCGGGACGGTTTCGACGGAAGCGAAGGCGAAGATCGCGCGAGAGGCGGGCGCAGATCACACGATCAATTACGCGACGCAGGATTTCGCGGCGGAGGCGAAGAAAATTACGGGCGGGAAAGGCGTCGACTACATTATCGACGGAGTGGGAAAGACGACGTTCACGAAGAACCTCGAGGCGCTGCGGGACCGCGGATGGGCGACGATTTTCGGAATGGCGAGCGGGCCGGCGGAGGCGTTGGTGCCGAATTCGTTGATGATGAAGGCGCTGACGATTTCGGGCGGGTCGTTATTCAATTTCATGGTGACGCGCGAGGAGATGCTGGGGCGGGCGCGGGATCTTTTTGCGGGGCTGCGGGAGGGATGGTTGAAGCTGCATATCGATCGGGAGTTGCCGCTCGCGCAGGCGGCGGAGGCGCATCGGTTGCTGGAATCAAGACAGACCACGGGGAAATTGATTCTGAGGGTGTGATTGGTGATGAGAGTTGCGAAAAAGGCGGCGTTACATTCGTGAAGACGGGCGCGCCACGAATTGATGCAAGGGCGCCCGCCTAAAGGCAAGGCGGCCGCTACAAAACCATCGAGGTGGAACGACCCTTAGCGGGTGGGAGTTGGGCGCGATAGCGTGACTGTTGAGTGGATTTCGACGTTGACGGTGTCGCCGACGTGAAGGATGAAGGTGCTGGGATTCTTCAGGCCCCACTTTTCGTAGGGGACGTCGAATTGCGAGGAGGCCTGGAATGGGCCGCCCGTCGCGCCGGGTGAGACGGGGGCGGCGGTTACCGGGATCGTCATTGGGTGATCCTGGCCGTGGAGGCGGAAGACGCCGGCGATTTGGAGCTGGACAGTTCCCTTCCGGGCGACGAGATCGGCGAGGGGGCCGGTGACCTGGTTCGGCGTGAAAACGATTTCGGGAAATTTCGCGCTTTCGAGGATTTCAGCGTGCATTTTTTTGTCGCGCGAATCGTTGTCGGTATTGGCGCTGGTTGCGTCGAGGACGATTGCGCCGCCGGCTTTTCCAGTTGCGGGGTCGAAGTGAATTTGGCCGCTCTTGAGTTTGAAGACGCCGTGAACCGTGTGGAGCGTGGCGGCGAGCGTGAAGGTGACCTGGGTCGAGGCAGGATCGAAATTCGCGACGGCGTCTTGCGCGGGTGCGGCGTGAATCGAGGCCAGGATTAGCGCAACGAGCGCGGCGATGCGGAACAACGTGAGTGGTGAGCAGTGAGTGGTGATTGGTGACGACAGAGCGCGCGCCGAAGCGCTTCGCAGCGCCGGCTGTTTCAACCGTCCTCCGGACTGAGGATCCTTGCTCATGCTTTCCCGGCATTCCGCTTCGCCTGCCTCGACGGCAGGCGAGCTCCATGCCGGGGTAATTACAATCGCGCCTCCGGCGCTTGGTCTCCGAGCGGTGACGATCGAGGCTAGAATTGACTCAACAAGCGCGGCGCTTCGGAGCAGCGTGAGTGGTGAGTGGTGATTGGTGAGTGGTGACGACAGAGCGCGCGCCGAGGCGCGGCGTTTCGCGGTCAAGAGCACAGGACCCTCCAACCGAGGCCGAGGACTTGCGCGGGGTTGAGAGCGCGCGACGAAGCTTCGCCTGCGTGAACCGACATCAGTCGCGCGAAAACGCTGGGGTGAGTGGCGAAAAGGCGAAGAGCTTTGCGGCGAATGGCGGCGCTCGCGTTCATGAGGAGCAGAAGACGCGTCATGCGCGAGGCGCCATGCATGATGCGGCGGTGCGCGGACGCGTAGAGCGCGAGATCGCCGCGGCCGAGCGCTTCGCCGAGCGCTTGCGCCTGGCCAAACGCAAGGCTGAGTCCCTGGCCGGCGATGCCGTCGACCGCGCCGGAAGCGTCGCCGACGAGGGCGATGTTGTGGCGCGTAGCGGCGCGCGCCCTGCCGAGCGACGTGATGGCGCCCGCGAGGGCGGAGACAGGTTGCACGCCGCGGAGGCGCCGCGCGACGAGCGGGAACTGGCGAAGCGCGTCGTCAATGCGCAAACGGAAATCGCCGGTGAAAAGCGAAATGCAGGTTTCCTGCGCGCCGGTGGGAGTAACCACCATCTGGCAGCGGTCTCCCCAGTGGACTTCGACGAGATCGGTCCAGGGCGCGACGGCGTAGTGGCGGCGGAAACCGAAGCGGGCCGGACCACGAAGATCGCGGCCGAGATTTGCGAAGCGGCGAACGATCGACTGCTGGCCATCCGCGCCGATCAGCCAGCGGAAACCGATCCATTCCCCGTTCACCTGCGCGGCTGAACCATCGAATGCGGAAAGGCGCGCGCCCCAAGCGAACGCGACTCCCGCAGACGCGGCGTGCTCGAAAAGCAATTTGTGAAGCGCAGTGCGACGAAGTCCGAAGGCCGTGCCGCGCTCAAATTGCGCGCTCGCGGAAAAATGCTCGCTTGAAAAGCGAATGCCGGCGAAAGGAATCGGAGATGCGGCGCGGAGATCGACGCCGAGATTTTCGAGCGCCGCCACGCCCTCGGGCAGCAAACCTTCGCCGCAGGCCTTATCGATCGGGGGCTTACGAGAATCTACAACCGTAACGCGCAGGCCCTTCGCCCGCGCGGCAATCGCGGACGCAAGCCCCGCAGGGCCGCCTCCGACGATCAACACGTCCGTATGGACTGCGTGTTTCAGAAATCCCTACCATCGGAGGAGAACCAATTCGGAGCAGAATCCCGGCCCCATTGCGGCCAGGATGCTTAGCGTGCCGGGCGCGGGGCGCCGGTGTTTGTAAACATCCTCCAGCACTAAGAGCACCGAAGTCGACGAAATGTTGCCTACCTTGCGGAGGGATTCCCACGAAGCTTCGAGGTCTTTCGCCGTGAGACCGAGGGCGTCGGCGGTGGCTTCGAGGACTTTTGGGCCTCCGGTGTGCATCACCCAGGTCTTGATGTCGCCGCGTGTGAGTCCCTGCTCGGAGAGGAACGTGTCGACGTCTTCGCCCAGATGCTGGCGAACGGTGTCGGGCACTTCGGCGGAGAGAACGATGTGGAAACCTTTTTCGGAAATGTCCCAGCCCATCACGCGCTGCGTATCGGGATAGAGGATGGATTTCGTGGCGAGAATTTCGGGTCCGGTCGATGGACGATCGGCGCCAGTGACGACGGCTGCGGCGGCACCATCGCCGAAGAGGACGGCGGAAATCAGGTGCGCCATGGAAACATCGTCACGCTGAAGCGTGAGCGAACACAACTCGATCGAGAGGAGCGCGGCGGCTTGCTTGGGATATCCGCGGACGTAATCGGCGGCGCGCGAAATTCCGGCGGCGCCGGCGACGCAGCCGAGCCCGAAGATCGGGATGCGCTTGATGTTGGTGGAGAGGCCCATGCGATTGACGAGGCGCGCGTCGAGAGAGGGCGCGGCGATTCCCGTGACGGAGGTGACGAAAATGGCGCTCAGGTCGCTGGGCTCGATGCCGGCGGCGGCGAGAGCACGGCAGAGAGCCGTCTCGCCGAGTTCCAGGCCCACTTCAATCCATACGTCGTTGGCCTCGCCCCAGGTCTGCATGTTCTCGTAGAACTCGATGGGACGCACGAGGAAGCGGCCATCGACCTTCATACTTTCGTCTAGCCTGTCGAGGATGTCCGGATTCGGTAGACGTTTCCGGTAGTAGTTCTTCAGAGCCGCTGTGATGACTTCCTGTTTGACGTAACGCTTCGGGAAGGCGCTACCTACACCGGCAATCTTCATCAAGTGGGGCTCCTGGTTGAGGCGGTGGCTTTCGGGGCGTCTGAGAGGCGTCCGCTAAGCCGAACTCCATCCAGCCTTTTTCGGTTTTCGCGCGGGCAGAAAGAAGTAATTCGCCGACACGAATCGGAACATTCATATAACACACGAGCCGTTAACATGTCATCAAGTCATCCTTGAATCTGCGCTTTTATGCAATGGAGTGGGGCGAACAGACAGGAATCAGCGGCTCGGGCGCAACCGCCCTGCGAGCCCGGACGGGAAACGAAAGACCCCGGGCCTGAGGGGTAGCAGGCCCGGGGTCGGGGGATGAGAGGGAGTATGGGCCGGAAGCTCTGTAAGACTCGTGAAATCTGAAACCTTGGGGCTAATTACGACCTTTCTAGTAATTCCAGCGCCGGGCAAACATGACGGCCCGGAAGACCAGTTGCAGGCTCAGGACGATCAAAGTATCGCGAACGGCGAACAGCTTTTCGCGCATTGCCGATCCCTCCGATTCGGAGGCGTTGGGGAGGCGAAGGGTCGTCGAGCCATCCTGCTCGACTTTCCAATCTGGCCAATCGGGCCCGGCAATCGCGGTCATCGCGCTCCCCGCTTCTTTCCCGGCTAGTTGACGACGTAGACCGGGTTATCGTGCTCGACGGCAACGACCATGGACTTGAAGACGTCCACATCCCAGCTATCCGCGATGCGAAGCCGAACCGCGTCGTCGGTCTCGGAAAGTAGCCGGCCGCGCAGAGGCACGCGCAGGTCGCCGGCAGCGACGCGAAGAACTACGGGCTGCCCCATCCAGACTGCGTAACCGCCTTCCATGAGGTCCTCCCCTCAGAAACGCCACATCTTGAACACCTGCATCTTCGTACAGGGGGTGGGACTGGCCAATGGTACAGCGAGCTAAACCCCTTGGGATTAAAGTACTAGGGGGGCTATGGGACCTTCGGCTATCGTTTTTCTGATATGGTGTGCGGGACCTCGATGAAGCAACTGGCGCTCAACGCGTTTCACAAGACCCTGGCGGGGATCGATATTCCGGCGGCAATCGAGCGGCATCTGGACCGCAATGGAACAGCGATTCGGGCGGGCGATGCGACGCTCGATCTGGGAGGATTCGAGAGGATTGTGGGGATCGCGTACGGGAAGGCGTCGCTGGCAATGGCGCGAGGGCTTGCTGGGGTGCTGGGGCCGGAGTTCCCTATCGAGGGGATCCTGGTGACTCCGACGGCGGGGCCGGCCGTGCCGGGATGGCAGGCGTTCGTGGGAAGGCACCCGATTCCGGATGCGGGGAGTTTCGCGGCCGGGCGGGCGATTCTGGAGAGGCTCGGGCGATGCAACGAGAAGACGCTGGTGATGTTCCTGATTTCGGGCGGGGGCTCGGCGATGGTGGAGCAGCCGCTCGACTCTTCGGTAGGCCAAGCGGACTTTGAGGCGTTGCACGGGGCGCTGGTGACGTGCGGGGCGCCGATCGAGCAGATCAATGTGGTGCGGAAGCACCTCTCGGCGACGAAGGGCGGGAGGCTGGCTGCGGCGGCGACGAAGTCAATGAAGGTGACGCTAGCGATCAGCGATGTGCCGCTGGGCGAGGAGTCGGCGCTGGCGTCGGGGCCTACGCTGCCCGATCCGAGCACGATCGAGGATGCCGAGCGCATCGCCGGGGAATGCGGGCTGCTCGCGCGCCTGCCGGCTTCCCTGCGGGCAATTTTCGCGGAGCGTCGTCTGCGCGAGACACCGAAGGAAGGCGATGCCGCGTTTGCGCGGTCGCATTTCGTGCGCCTGCTGAGCGTGCACGACCTGTTTCATGCGGCGCATCATGCGTGCGAGGCGGAGGGATTCGTTTGCGTGTGCGACGATGCGACGGACGGCTGGCCGCTGGAGAAGGCGGCGGATCACCTGCTCGCGGAGCTGGCGGCGTTGAAGGCGGCGAATCCGCGGCATCGCGTGGCGGTGCTGGCGGATGGCGAGGTGAGCAGCCCGGTGACCGGCAATGGAGTGGGCGGGAGGAATGCGGCGTTCGTGCTGGCGTGCGTGCCGAAGATCGCGGGCCGGGAGATTGCGGTGCTGAGCGCGGGGACGGATGGGATCGACGGGAATAGTCCCGCGGCGGGTGCGGTGGCGGATGGTGAGACGCTGGCGCGCGCGCGAGGCGCGGGAATGGCGGTGGAGGAGTTTGCGCGGCGCAGCGATGCTTATCACTTTTTCGAGCGGCTGGGCGATGCGATTGTGACGGGGCCGACTGGAAATAATCTGCGCGATCTGCGGATTCTGATGGCGTGAGGCTGTGTGCGTCGCTTTGCGCGACGGATTTCAGGCGATGACGCCGGACGCAACGCACGGCTCGCCAGTTTTGACGCCGGGTGACGGGCGATGGACTAGCGCGGCGTCTGGGACTTTTGCAGCACGGAGAGCGATTCTTCGATGTAGGGCTCCTCGCCTTGCGTGAGCTGGCCGCTCTTGAGCATGTCTTGCAGGGGAGCGATGGCGCCCGGATCGCCGCGCGTGCCGAGAGCGAAGATGGCTTCGAGGCGCACGTCGAAGCGGGAATCCTGGAGATAGGAAACGAGCGCGTCGGTGATCGCGTGGTTGCGGCGGTCGAGGCCCGCGATTGCGCCGATCGCCGATTGACGGCAGCGCATCGGCTTTCCCGGCGCGGACCAGTCGAGAAGGATCGGGACGGCGCGATCGTCGCCGAGCAAGCCGAAGGCGCTGAGGCCGGCGCGGCGGAGAATGTCGTCGGGAGAATCGGCGGCGACGGAAGCGGCGAGGATGTCGTACGCGTTGGGCGCTTTGATGGCGGCGAGCGATTCGATGGCGGCGGCGCGGACGGTGTAGGCGGAATCGTGCGAGGCGACGTCCGAAAGGCGCGCGGCCAGGGCCGGATTGCCGCGGAAGCTGCCGAGGACGCGCGCGGCGACATCGCGAACCCAAGGCTCCTTCTCGCTATCGAGAACGGCGAGCACGCGCGATTCGGCGTCGTCGCCACCGGCGCGGCCCAGAGAGCGCAGGGCTTCGACGCGAATTCCCCAGAAGGGATCGTGCAGAGCCGAATCGCCGAGCGCGGCGATGACGGAGGGATCGTCGCGATCCGCGGCGAGCGAGGCGGCGGCCTCGGCGCGATCGGGCGCCGTGGAACCATTTTTCAGCTGATAGATCAGCAGGGGCACTTCCCTGGTGAAGGTGAGCTTCTTCAGAATCTGATCGCCCCTGTCGAAGACGATCATCAGGGGCGCGCTGTCGGCCGGGAAGGTGAAGGATTCGTCGGCGCGGCTGACTTCGATGGGATAGGTTTTGCGTCCGCCGGCCGTGGCGATTTCCACCTGAATGGGAACGTCGAAAAGCTCGACGAGGCCCTGGACGTCCTGGGTCTGCCGCACGTCCATTTTGACCTGGTGCGCGGAGGAGTCGTAGGTGTAGCTGACGTCAAATTCAGGCGCGCCCGCGCGATAAATCCACTGATGGAAAAACCGGTCGACGTTGACTGAAGTGGTCTGCTCGATGGCCTTTGCGAGATCGTCGGTGACGACGTTCTGGCCGCGGTTGGCGACGAGGTAGCTGTGCAGGCTGCGGAAGAAATCGTCGTCGCCAAGCTTTTCGCGGAGCATGCGAAGGACCCAGGCGCTCTTGTTGTAGACGTTGCCTTCGTACTCGGTGGAATCGTCGAAGTGGCGATCGACAATGGGAACTTTGAAGAAACGCGGCTGGCGGAACCAGGCATTCTGGTCGCGCCAGAACTCGTACTCGGCGTCGTCGACGCCGAAATGTTGCTCGGTCCAATAGTGTTCGAAGTAGGTGGCGAAGCCTTCGTTGAGCCAGAGATTCGCCCAATCCTTGCAGGTGACGAGATCGCCGAACCACTGATGCGCGAGCTCGTGCGAATTCACGTCGTCGGTGCCCATGTATTCTTCGGACGCGAGCTTGGGGTTCACGAGATTATCGACGGCGAGAGTGGTGGCGCTGGCGTTCTCCATGCCGCCCTCGACGAAATCATCGACGGACGTTTGCGCGTATTGCACCCAGGGATAAGGCACGTCGAACTTCGAAGAGAAGAGGTCGAGCATCTGCTTGGTGCGTTCGAAGGTCGGATCGATGGCGGCTTGCTGGCCGCGCGGAACGATGTAGCGCAGAGTGAGGCCGTGCCAAGAGTCGTCCTTTTCGACAAAGTCGCCGGCGACCGCGGAAATCAGGTAGGTGGAGATCGGCTCGGACTCTTTCCAGTCCCAGGTTCTGGTGCCGTCGGCTTCGTCTTTCACGCCGACGAGCTTGCCGTTGGAGACCGTAATCCAACTGCCAGGAACGGTGAGGATCATTTCTGATGTGGTGCGGTCGTTGGGATAGTCGTAGAGGGGGATGTAGTAGCGCGTGTCCTCGGCCTCGCCTTGGGTCCAAATTTCGCTGGGCTGATGCGGATAGTTGCGGTCGGGCAGGATGAAATAGAGCCCCTTTTTCGGCTGGCCATTGTAGCGAATCAGGATTTCGTGGCGGTCGCCGCGGTTTGCGGGATGGTCGAGGGCGACAAGAAGCTTCTTGGAGTCGGTGGAAAATTTCGCGGATTTGCCGTCGACCTCGACGCTATCGATCGTCAAGCCGACGGAGTCGATGGCGACCTGAGAGACGTCGTCGCGTAGCGTCGAGATACTTTCGGTGACTTCGCCGCGGACCGCGCGGCGGTCGAGATCGAACCAAAGATGGGTGCGAATACCGTCGAGCGCGTAGTTGCGGCTGCGCGCGTATGGCTCGTCGGCGCGACAGGCGCGCGCGAACGAGGTGGCCAGCAAGGCGCATCCTGCGGCGCAGACGACCGCCGCGAGACGCCACTGGGCCGGGAGTCTCTTGCTCATTCTCTTGTATTCCCCAAAAGGAAAAATGCCCCGAGCAAAACGGTTCATTATATCTCGTGGCAACGACTCTTCGCGCTGGATATGTGCGCGCTGCTCGGTGCGCTACGCGAAGCGTTTTTGGCGAGCCCCAACTGCCTTGTGCCGCGAAACGGGCTGCTACTAAGATGCGCTATGGGCTTTCCGGGCTGGATAGCGGCCATCGTATTGTTTTTGCAACTGCCGATACCGATCTATTGGTTCGTGGTGCATCCGTTCGGAGCGTTCTGGCGAAGGCATCGGGCGGCGGCGTTTACGACGGGCCTGCTGGCGTCGTGGCCGCCCGTGACCGCGTGCTTGATTCTTTACCGTCATGCGTTATTTTACGCAGGCCGACGGCCCGTGGCGGCGGTGGCGATCGGCCTTTTGCTGATCGCGCTCGAGATTTGGATCTTCGCGCAGGCGCATCGCGATTTGGGCACGGCGCGGCTCGTCGGAAAAACGGAATTATCCGGCGGCGGAGAGCTGGCGGAATACGGAATCTACGCGCGGATTCGTCATCCGCGGTATACCGGGTCGTTTCTCGCGGTGGTCGGCGCGTGCCTGCTGGCGGATACGCGAACTGCGTGGGTCGCCGGCGGGGCGTGGACGGCGCTGATGCTCGCGGCGATTTGGATGGAGGAACGCGAGTTGCGCGGGCGGTTCGGAAAGGGCTACGAAGAGTATTGCCGGCGAGTGCCGCGGTTCATCCCTTCGATGCGGAAGCGAGGAAGCGTTCCCATTGCGGCAGCCGCGGAAACGAAAGCCCCACCCGGATAAATCCGGATGGGGCGTCGAGAAGAAAGTTATAGGTTGCAGTTGGGCTGGGCGCAGCTCTCGGAGCCCTTGACGTAGAGAATTACGCCGCCGGTGGCGATCGCGATGAGAGGCACGGCTACCCACAAGACGTGCTTCCAGTTGGTGCCGCTGCTGCCGACGCCTTGGACCTTGGCGTCGCCGCCGCCGGAATCGGACGTCATCGTGCCAATGTAGCTCTGGCCTTCATCGATGTTCTTGGTCTCACCGGTTGCGTCGACGATCACGAGCGTCCCCTGATAGGACGTAATCTTGATTTTGTTCGGACCGGTATTCTGGGACGGTATGAGCGTGATCTGGCCCAACACGTGGGAGCTATCGACGGCGCCGTGAACGATGCCGAAGGGAGTGTCGACCTCGACGTTGTCCGGCGCGCCTGTGGAAAAGCCGAGGGTTCCGCGATACATCTTCGCCAGAATCCTGCCTTGGTCCTGATGGAGGGCAGCCTCGCTATTTTCGAGCAGATAGACTTGGCTGGCCCCTACCGCAAGGCGCAACGAACCGCCGCCTTGCGTGACGAGATCATCGTCGAGGTAAACGTCGGCTCCGGGTACCGCATCGGCATTGGCTAAGAGCGCCGACTGCGCCGATACCACCGTTGCAAGAGGCCTGGAGCTGGCTCCCATCGCGGGAAGCTCGATGAGGCCGGAAATCAGGAATGCAATCAGGCTGGAACGGGCAGCAAGAACAAGGAAACGCACTCTTTCCCTCCCTCAGAGGTACTAAAATGGGCACCACACGCGAATGTACGCGCGGCCTGTTGCGGTGTCAATACCTTACAGGCCCTAGAGATAGGGGTAGGCAGGATTTCCGCCCGAAACCAACCCAAAACGGGAAGCTAGACGTGGGTCGGGGCCGGCAGGGCCAGCCGGAGGGGAGCAGGTCCGGCTTGGCGGTTCCAGAGGCTGTTCTGGCCCTACCAGAAGTAAGTGGCGAGGATCCGGGGCGGGCCTGAGCGCTCGTCGATGACTTGGGTAGCGAGCACGACTTCGATGTTCTTGTAGCGCCAATCGGAGGGAGCCCGCCGCGCGATTTCCTGCATCTCGCGGGCGCTCGTCAGGAATTCGCCCGCGGCGATCGTGCCATTTTCGCCCAGGCCGGCGGCGATGACGACGGGCTGCCCGGTGGTGGGATCGGAAAAGCGCGAAACGATGGCGTAGTCCTGGGTGAGCTGCGAGTATTTTTCGCTGAAATCCACTGCCCACTCGCGCGACGGATTGTTGCGATCCTCGACCCAAAATAGAGTGTGGTTGGGCGAAGTGTTGAAGTGGTAGCGCAGGGACTGCTCAAGGCGCAAGGTCCATTCATTATCGAACCCCGCAACGAGAACCACGGGGCCCTGGCGCAAATCCGTCAGAGTGGTGGCGTTTGCGGACTGCAGGCGCGAAGTCTTTCCGCGGTTCCCGAGCAATTCCGCCAAGTGGAAGAGAGCGTTCGCATCGGAGAAAGCGATGTGATCCGGGCCGTAGATGTGGTCGGAAATGCTCGCGCCCACGTTCTGCGCGGGCTCGAGCGAACTGGGCTCACCGATCACAACCAGCGTTGACGAGGGAGATTCAATGATGGGCCCCCAAAAGTCGTCGAGAGGCCTCGACGACGCCCAGGGCGAAAGGCGCGTCGCCCACGCCATTGCGGCAACAGAAACGATCGCTAGTGCCACGCAAATGTAGAGGAGTTGATGATTCCGGAAATGCCAGCGCGAGCGATGCTCGGATGGCTCGGCAACGCCGACGACGTGCGCGGGGTGCGCGTGTTCGACTGCAAGAGCGTCGCAAGGAAGATGAAACTCAGGGATGTAAGAGCCGGGCGGCAGGTCGATCCGCGGCTCGGTTTCGTGGCCGGCCTCGTGGTAATACTGGGCGATCCGCTTGCGAATTTCGCCGGCAGTGATGCGAACGACCGGGTCGTCGTTGGTGTCGTAGTCCGCATCCCGGCCGAAGACCTCGACGCCGAGGCGGCGCTCCTTGAGCGGCCCTTCGCCGGTGAGCGTATGTTCAACGACATAGCGGAAGAGATTCGGGTAGCGGCGGCTGTGCTTGAAAGAAGGATGAGCGAGGATTCGCTCGAGCTGTTTAAGGACGACTTCGCGTTCCGCGTCATTGGACGGGAACCGCCTGTGCTCGTCAGGCGCCAGTTGATCCAGGACATGCAGGCGTGACATGGCACCCCCTCCCCACCGAAATTGCGCCCGAGTTTCCTTCAAGGTTCAGAACGTGTCAATGGAAAAACGCGATAACTACCGTATGATACGTCCCCGGCTTGCAGCGTATGGGATTGAAAACAGGCCGCATACGCGAGACATGCGCGTTAGGTACCGTAGCATCCTTGATCCCTCCCACACCGCCTGACGTAACGTCCCGGCCCGGATCAGGCGGGTTCCCGACACATAAAAGCTTGCCGGATGTTTGTCGCGACTATGCCGTTTCGGAGGCGCGCCAGCCAACACGCAAGCCCCCTTGGAGGGATGGCGATGTCAAAAGCAGGACGGATGCAGCGATCGAGCGGGCTCCTACTTACATTGCTCGCGCTAGTGCTGGTGATGTCGGGGCCGAGCAAAGCTCAGAACGAAAATGGCTCGATGCGAGGCAGGGTTGTCGACTCGTCCGGGGGAAGCGTGCCGGGGGCGAAAGTCACCGCAACAAGCGTCGCGCGCCAATTGTCGCAAACCGTGACGACCGACACCGAAGGCGAGTACATCTTCCCTACTCTGACGCCAGACACCTACACGATCAGTGTGGAGGCGGCCAAGTTCGCGAAGTTCGTGCAGCAGAATGTGACGCTGCACGCGGCCGAGAAACTGGGACTTCCGGACATCGCACTGGCAGTGGGCACAGTGAGCGAGACGGTGACCGTGTCGGCGCAGCAGGCAACGCTGCAAACAGATAACGCCGAGCGATCGGGTACCGTCGACAACAAGGAGATGCAGAACGACGCGGTGAACGGCCGCACGCCGCTGACGCTGGTGGCGCTGCTGCCGGGAGTTTCGGGCGTTCCGCTAGAGGAGACGGCCAACACGGGCGGGATCAGCGAATTCTCGGCAAATGGCGTGCGGAACAATTCCAACAACATGACGGTGAATGGAATCGGAGATATCGATACGGGATTGAACGGCGTTCAGAACGTGACCGTGAGCCTGGACTCGGTGCAAGAGTTCACGGCGCTTACGGGCGTCTATCAGGCGCAATACGGGCGTTCCTCCGGCGCGCAAATCAACCTGATCACGAAGAGCGGCACCTCGCAGTTTCACGGCAGCGGGTATCTGTATCACCGGAACGAAGGGCTGAATGCGAACAACGCATACCTCAAAGAAGAAGCCGCGACGCTGCCGGGCGGCGAAACGAATGATGCTTTTCACAGGCCGCTCTTTCGGCTGAACGATATCGGATACACGATTGGCGGACCGATCTATATTCCCGATCACTTCAACACGAACAAGGACAAGCTGTTCTTTTTCTGGAGCGAGGAATTTCAGCGCCAACTCGTTCCCGGCGCCGTGGCCAATTTGTGGATTCCGACGGCGGCGGAGTTGACGGGCAATTTTTCCGGTGATGCAACGGCCGGCAATCCTAACGGAAACCTGATTCGAGATCCCGACAGTGGCGAGCCGTGCACGCCGACGAATCATGCCGGGTGCTTCGCGTTTGGGGGAGTGCTCGGGGTGATCCCGCCCGACCGTTTGTGGGGCCCTGGAATCGCGTGGATGACGAAGCTCAACGCGCTCGAGTCCAGCGCCGCCGCCATCGGGACCGGAGGCCCGGGGAATACTTTCAATTACAGTTCGCCGACATCCGTCAACTCGGCGCACAACCCGCGGCGAGAAGATACGTTGCGCGTGGACTACAACGCGACATCCAAGCTCCGGATTTTCGGCACGTACATTCACAATGCGTCCAACACGGAGAGTTTCTTCGCCGGCGATCTCTCGCCCGCGAGTTCGTTTCCGTTGCCTTCGCCTTACGCCGCGCACACGCCGGGCTACCAGTGGAACGTGGGCGCGACCTACGTTTTCGGTCCCACGATGGTGAACGACTTCGAGGTTGGTGTGAGCAACAACGCGCTGATCAATGCCGCCCCGAGCCTCATCACGACCGCGGGAAGCGGCTTGACCGGCGCAAACGCTTTCCCGCTGCTGTTCCCTTCGGCCAGCACAGGCTTCGTTCCCAGCATCAGCTATGGAACGAATGCACTCACGGGAGCAGGCGCTACAACGACGACCGCGACGGCTCCCTTCCTGAACTACAACACCGATATCGACGTGACCGACAACTTGAGCAAAGTTTGGGGGCAGCACAGTTTCAAGACGGGCATTTACATACAGCGCAGCCGGAAGAATCAAACTGCGTTCGCGGACGCGAACGGCAATTACGGCTTCGGGAGTTCGCCGGCCAATCCATTCGACACCGGCAACGGCCTGGCAAACCTGGCGCTGGGAATCTTCAGCACGTTTGACCAGGCGAACTCGTTCCTCACCGGCAAGTACCGATACACGAACATCGAAGGGTACGCGCAGGACACGTGGAAGATCACGCCGCGTCTTACGCTCGATTATGGATTGCGGCTTTCGTGGTATCAGCCGCAGTACGACGCCTCGCTGCAAACATCGAATTTCATTCCGAGCATGTACGATCCCGCGAATGCTCCGGTGTTGTACCGCCCGACGAACGCAGGGTGCCCGGCAAAGCTGCCGAGTTGCGCGGCGCCGTCGCCGTCGGACGTGGGGTTGATCATTCCCGGCTCGGGCAACCTCGAAGACGGAATCGTCCAGGGCGATCAAAACACCGGCAAGTACCTTCAGGAAAATCGCCCGCCGCAAATCGGGCCGCGGCTGGGACTCGCTTGGGACATTACGGGCAAACAGCAAGTGGTGGTTCGCACAGGCATCGGGATTTACTACGATCGCGTGCAGGGCAACCGCGTGTTCGAGCTGATTCAGAATCCTCCCGAGTCGATCGACCCGACATTCCTTTCAGGCGGTTGCGTCAATTCGGTGGGCTGCCCCGCCGGCGCTACCGGCATCACTCCGGGCGGCGGATTCCTCGCTCCGCCCACAATTTATGCGACCGATATTCAAGGCAAAATTCCTACCGTGTATGAATACAGTTTCGGCGTGCAGTCGAAGTTGCCCGGGCGGATGGTGTTGGACACGTCGTACGTGGGATCGGCCTCGCGGCATCAAACGGACGAAATCAACCTGAACGGAATTCAGTACGGCACGACGTTCCAGGCTGCGGCGCAAGATCCGACGCAATCGGGGCCGCAGTGCCTGAATGCCGCGACCGTTGGCTTCGAAGGCATGCCCGGAGGCTATTCGGGCGCGTGTGCGCTGCCGGAGAACCTGGTTCGGCCGATTCAGGGATTGGGCGACATCTGGGAATTCACGAACACGGGAACGGCGAACTACAACTCGCTGCAAGTTTCGCTGACGCGCCAGGTGGGCCGATCGCTTTCGCTGGGGGCGGCATACACGTACTCGAAGGCGCTGACAGACACGCCGGTTCCCGGCATCGTGGGATCGGACTTCGATCCGGTGCGCATCGACGGCCTCACGCGGAGGGCGGACTACACGTATTCGCCATTCGATCAGCGGCACGATTTCGTGATCAACTACGTCTACAACTTTCCGGCGATCTTCAAATCGAACGGGCTGGCGCACACGATTATCGACGGCTGGCAGATCTCCGGCATCACACGGTTCACGACCGGAAATCCTTACCACGCCACATTCGATTACGTAGGCGCCGGCGACAATCTCGATCTGTGCATCACGGACTGCTTCAATCTTTTCGGCGGCTCCGTGGGGCAGACCACGCTGACGGGTTCTTATACGGAGACGGCGCAAATCGCCTTGACGGGCGCGCCGATCAAGGGAAGCGGCGGGCCGCTGCATCAGCTCAACCCAGCGGCGTTCACGGCGCCCTCGGCTCCGAGCCTGGGCCTGGAGTCTCCGCTCCAGACGGCGTTCGGGCCCGGGATCAATAACTGGGACATGTCGCTGCAGAAAAACTTTGCGATCACCGAGCGCTACAACCTTGAGTTGAGGGTGGACGCCTTCAACGCGTTCAACCACACGCAGTGGAGTTCGGTGAACAGCCTGGCGGTGTTCGTGCCGACGCCGGGCGGCCCGTTTCTGGTGAATGGCCCGTCGGGCACCGCGAGCAACACGACCGCGTTCGGAACCGCCAGCGGAGCGCGCGATCCTCGAATTTTGCAGCTGGTCGCTCGGTTCGTGTTTTGAGTTAGCAAGGAGGGGAGCGGCGCGGGTGTGTCGAGCTCCCCTGGAAAGGCGCAGCGGGCCCATCCCCCCGGGCCCGCCGCGCAATCGTGTTCGGAATGTTGGAGCGTCATCTATACTCTCGGCCCAGGTGAACCGACATGAAAAAGGAAACGACAGCTTTTGGCGGTGAGAAGAAGAATTCGACGAAGATTTCGGCGGCGGAAGGGTCGCTCCGGCGCAGAACATTCTTGAAGGGCGCGGCCGTTCTGACGGGCGTTTCGTCGGCGGCGGGATTGTTTCGAGCGAGCGTGGCCGCGGCTGCGGTTGCACCGGCGGCGTCGATGGCGGGCTACTGCAATACGACGATCGTTGGGTCGAACGAGAACGCGATCGTCGAAACCACGGCCGGGAAAGTGCGCGGGTTCACGCGCAACGGCATCGCGACTTTTCTCGGGATTCCCTACGCGGGCTCGACGGCCGGGAAGGCTCGCTATCAGCCTCCCGCGAAGGCGGAGCCGTGGACCGGGCTGCGCAGCTCGATGGCGTACGGTTTTGTGTCGCCGCAGGAGCCGCGCGCCGGATGGGCGGACGACGAAGTGGCGTGGATGTTCGACTGGGACGACGGGCGGCCCGGCGAAGATTGCCTGCGAGTGAACATCTGGACGCCGGGCGTGAACGACAACAAGAAGCGCCCGGTGATGGTATGGCTTCACGGCGGCGGATTTTCGGCAGGATCCGGCCAGGAACTGAAATCGTATTACGGAGAAAACCTCAGCCGCCGCGGCGACGCAGTCGTCGTTTCGCTGAATCACCGCCTCGGAGTGTTGGGCTATTTGAACCTGGCCGAAGCCGGAGGCGCGGCGTATGCGGACTCGGCAAATCTGGGCATGCTTGATATCGTCGCCGCGCTCGAATGGGTGCGCGACAACATCGCGAATTTCGGCGGCGATCCGGGAAACGTGATGATCTTCGGGCAGTCCGGCGGCGGCGGGAAAGTGAACGCGTTGATGGCCATGCCCTCGGCGCACGGGCTGTTTCATCGCGCGGCGGTGGAGAGCGGTTCCCTGCTCAATGCGGCGTCCCCGGATGATTCCGCGAAGCTCGGCGCGGCTGTGCTGCAACAGCTTGGCCTGAGCCCGGCGCAGATCGATCAGATTCACGACGTCCCGGTCGAGCGCCTGATCGACGCCGGGATCGCCGCGGTGAAAAGCCTCACGCCGCCGTTTCGTCCGGGCGGGTCGTTTCGGCTGCCGCGCATCGGCTGGCAGCCCACGGTCGACGGCCGCAACCTGCCGACGCAGCCGTGCGATCCGGTGGCGCCGCAGATGTCGGCACACGTTCCACTGCTGGTGGGGACGGTGCTGAATGAATTTTCAACGGCGCTGTACGACCCGCAACTGAGCACGCTGACGCTCGACCAATTGAAGACGCGCGTGACAGCTTCCTACGGCGACAAGGCGGATCACATCATCGAGGTTTTCCGCTCGGCGCATCCTTCGGACAGCCTCGGGCAAATTATGTCGCGCATTTCGGCGGCGGGCGTGCGGCAAGGCGCGATCACGCAGGCCGAGCGGCAATCGGCGCTGGGCGGCGCGCCGGTCTTCAATTACTGGTTCTGCTGGCAGACGCCGGTGCTCGACCGGCGGCCGGGAGCGTTCCACTGCTCCGAGCTTTCCTTCGTCTTCGACAACACGGACCGGTGCGCGCCGATGACCGGCGGAGGCCCGGGCCCGCGCGCGCTGGCCGCGAAAGTGAGCGAGGCGTGGATCCACCTCGCGCGCCAGGGCGATCCGAATCATGCCGGCCTTCCGAAGTGGCCCGCGTTCACGGCGCAGGAGAAGGCCGTGATGATCTTCGACGACCGCTGCGAAGTGAAGAACGACCCGGATCGCGAAGAGCGCGAAGTCCTCGGACTCACCAGTGCGTAATACTACTCGCCGCGGCCGAGCCGGCGTTCGAGCCTGCTGAGGACGAGTTCCGACAAAGGACACCCTAATGCGCAAAACCCCTTTGCGATTGTTTGCGGCAAGTGTGCTCGTGCTCGCCGCGATGAGCTTCGAGACGGCAGCCCATGCTCGAGACGACGCGCGAGTAGCGACGATACCGGGCGTTTCCTCGGAAGCGTGCCATCCGAACAGCGAGAATCGGCCCTGGACGGATGCGAACCAGACTCCGGAGTGCCGGGCGCTGGAAGTGATCGCGCAGATGACGGAAAAGGAGAAGCTCGAGTTCCTGGGATATTTCGGAGGCTCCGTCGACCGGCTCGGCCTCAAGGGGCTTCCCGGCTCAGACGGCCCGAACGGCATCGCCGGAGGAGGAATTTTTCCAGGGCCCATACAGCCGCGCTCGCTCAACGTGACCGCGTTTCCGACAGTCGTGACTCTGGCGGCCACGTGGGATCGCGATCTAGCCAAACGCTATGGCGCGGCCATCGGCGAGGAGTTCGCCGGCAAGGGCATGGCGTCCGTGCTGGGGCCTACAGTGAATTTGCTGCGCACGTGGCACTGGGGCAGATCGGGCGAGACGTTCGGAGAAGACCCGTTTCTGACGAGCGAGATGGTGGTGCCTGAGATTCTCGGAATCCAGAGCCAGGGAGTCGTCGCGGTCGTAAAACACTTTGCCGGCAACAACCAGGAATATGGGCGCACCGGAGTGAGCCCGGATTTCGCCGGCGTGGACGAGCGAATCCCGGAAAAGGCGCTCAACGAAATCTACCTCCCGCAATTCAAAGCGGCCGTCGAGCGCGGCCACAACGGCGGCATCATGTGCGCCTACAACCAGATCAACGGCGAATTCAGCTGCGACAACCCCGGGCTGCTGGCGAATCTGCGGAAGTGGGGATTCGACGGCTATATCGTGCCGGACGCAGCGTTCGCCCAGAGGTCCGCGCTGGCGGCCGCGAAGGCCGGAGTCGACGGAGTCACACCCGCAACCGAAGTCGAGAATCTGATCAAAAGCGGCAAGCTTCCCGCAGGGACGCTCGACCGGATCGTCTTCCACGTGCTGACGCCGAATTTCCGGCTCGGCGTGTACGATCGGGCCGCTACGGGCAGCGCAAATGCAGACGTCTCGACGCCGGAGCACGTCGAACTCGCTCGCGAGGTTGCCGCGGACGGAGCCGTGCTGCTGAAGAACGAAGGCTTTGTGCTGCCGCTCTCGCAAGCGGTGAAATCGATCGCCGTGATCGGTGACGATGCGGGACCGGACGCGCAGGTGATGGAAACCGGGAGCGCGCAAGTGCACGTGATGAAGCTGAGCGCGCCTCTCGATGCGATTCGGGCGCGCGCGGGAAGCCAAGCGACGATCACCTACGCGCAGGGCACCTTGGGGATCGGTCCTCTGCCGGCCGTGCCTGCCGAGGTGCTCGCGCCGCCGGCAGGGTCCGAAGGGCACGGACTGCTCGCGACGTATTACAACACGGCGGACTGGTCCGGCGATCCGGTGGAAACTCGCGTCGATTCGACGATCGATTACTCGGGTGCTCCACTTACGTCGTTCGCGCGGCAAGCGACGTCCGGGGCGGGAGGCGGCTTTGCGCGTCCGGCGTGGTCGGCTACGTGGGTCGGGAGCCTGACGCCCGCCGCCACCGGCACTTATCGATTCTCGGTGGCCTGCGGGGGAACGGCGGAACTCTACGTGGATGACAGGCCGGTCGTCACCGTGATGCGCGCGGACTTCCCGATGACGGCGCAGGGGCTGATCCACCTCGTCGGCGGGCGTGCCGTGCCGATCGAACTGAAATACTCGAGCGCGTCGAACCTGCTGGGACTTGGCCTGAAGCTCGGCTGGCAGCCTCCGGACGAGGCGATGCTGGCGAAAGCAGTAGAGGCGGCGAAGGACTCCGAAGTGGCGATCGTATTCGCGGGCGAGGCGACAGGCGAGGGTCACGACAAGATTTTTCTCAATCTACCCGGGGACCAGGACAACCTGATCGAGGCAGTGGCCCGCGCGAATCCCAAGACGATCGTCGTGCTGCACACGGCGAGTGCCGTGGCGATGCCGTGGATCGATCGCGTCGCCGGTGTCGTCGAAGCGTGGTATCCGGGACAGGAGGCGGGCACTTCGATCGCGTCGATTCTTTTTGGCGACGTGAATCCTTCGGGCAAGCTGCCGATGACGTTTCCGCTGAACGCGCAGCAGGGCCCGGCGACGAATTTTCTCGAGTATCCCGGCGACGGCCACACGGCGAATTTCGACGAGGGGGTGCTCGTCGGCTACCGGTGGTACGACGCCAAGGATCAGAAGCCGCTCTTCCCTTTCGGATTCGGATTGTCCTATACGACGTTTCGCTACGCGGACATGCAGGTCAGCGGCAGCGGAACGAACCGGGCGGTGAGCGTCCAGGTGACCAACACGGGGCAGCGCGCCGGGGCGGAAGTGGTGGAGGTTTACGTGAACGACCCGCCCGCGGCCAAAGAGCCTCCAAGACAGCTTAAGGGATTCGAGAAAGTGTTCCTCAAGCCCGGCGAAAGCAAGGCCGTCGTGATTGCTCTCAACGCCGATTCTTTTTCGTCGTGGGACGAAGAATCGCACGGTTGGAAAATTGTGCCGGGCACCTACACCATCAGCGTGGGCGCATCTTCGCGGGACATCCGGGAAAAGGATTCGTCGCTAATCGGCGCTCAGTGACGCCGACGGGCGCGCTTTTTCAAACTGCTGCTCGGGACGAGCCTGTTGATGGGCCGGGCCGAGCAGTTGAGCCGTGATGGCCACCGCGGGAATCAGAAAGACGATCGACCCCAAAACCCACATGAACGCGCCGGCAGCGGCCTGATCGGCCAGCGCGCTCAAGCCGAAGGGCCGCGCGATTTCGCCATAGCTCGGATAAACCAAGCGGCCCGAAAAGCACAAGAACGCCGACACCGCCGTATTCACAAAATCAGCCAGCAAAAGATACGGAATCAGAATCCATCGCTGGGAGACCGGCCGCGAGGGCCAGGGCGCGACGATCGGCCACCAGAAGAGTAGGCTCGTCGAGAAAAAGCAGAAGTGCTCGAAGTTGTGCCAGTTTTCGGAACTCAGCGCGAACTCATAGGCTTTCGGTATGTGCCAGGCGACGAAAGAAACGTTCATGGCGATCCAGGCGACCTGCGGGCGCACCAGGAATCGCGCGATGTGGCGAAGGAAACTTGCCCGAAAGAGCGGGCCGAGCACGGGGCGCACGAACCAAGCCGGGAGCCCGCGCAACAGAGGCACGACGGGCGCGCCGAAGAGGATCAGAGGAGGCGCGGCGGAAATGAACACGTAGTGCTGCGCCATGTGCATGAAGAGCAGAGACTCGCTGAACGTATCGAGAGGCGAAGCGACCGCGACGAAGAGCGCGAAAATGCCGCCGAGAAAGCAGGCGAGGCGCCAAGGCGGAAACTGGCCGGGCCGGGTTCCGCGAATGCGCAACCAGCCATGCACGTAGATCAACGCAGTGAGAGCAAGAAAGGAGGTGACAATCGGCGGAACGTCCCACCGGGTGAACAGATCGCTGAGGGTGTACGTCATGCAGTGCGTTCGCTTATGGACTCGACCCGCCCGAGGCGGCCGCTGCCTGCGTTTGCGAGGCGTCCTGCGCGGCGGGCTCGCCAACAGGATGCAGGGTTTCGAGGAAACTGACAAGCGCCGTCACCTCGGGGGGAGAGAGATTTTTGCCGTAGGCCGGCATGTTGCCTCCGCCCTGCAGCACCTGGCGGATCAACTGATCTTCGGTGAGACGAGTGGCAACCGAGTCGAGCGTGGGGCCGCGCTGGCCGCCATAGCCGTCGATCGAGTGGCAATTGCGGCACTGCTTGGCCTGAAATACGACGGCTCCCTGGCGGACGAGCGGGCTGGCGGTGTGCGTATAGCGGAGCGGGACGGGCGGGCCGCCGCTCCAGGCGTCCATCACGGGACTCCAGGGAGTGTGCGTGCCGAGCCGCGTGAGCACCGCCCACGACGCCACGAGGGTCAGAAGAATCAAGATTGCCGCGGGGCGCCGGTGCCAGCTCTTCTCTCCTTCGCCGGAGACAAATGGCAGCGAGAGCAGGCCCAGAATTCCGATGACGGGCGCGATGAGCACGAACGGTGTCTCGAGGCTCGGGGGCAGGTACGAGAGAACCGCGTAGAGCCACAGGAAAAAGAAGTCGGGCTTCGGAGCGGTCTGAATGATCGTGGGATCGGGCTGCCCGCCGGGCCCATACGGGCCGAACACGATGGCGCAAACAGCGACGGCAGCCACGACTCCGCCGGAAAAGAAAATATCCTTCCACGCAGCGACCGGGAGGAATGGGACTCCTTCTTTCGAAGTCATCTCGTGGTATTCGGCAACGTACGTCGAGCGACGCACGACGCGCCCGGGCATCGGCCACTCGTTTATGCCAAGCTTCAAAACCATCCAGACGTGGAGGCCGGCGAAGGCCAGAAGCGCTCCCGGGATGATGAAGACGTGAATCGCGAAAAATCGCGAGAGTGTGGAACCGGCGATGATCGGACCGCCGAGAAGCAAATGGACGAGAGGAGCCCCGATCACGGGAACGCGGCTGGAGATCGAGGCGCCGATGCCGAGTCCCCAGTACGCATCCTGATCGAAGCGCAGAACCTGTCCGGTGAAAGCCATGCCCAGCGTCATGAGAAGGAGGAAAACGCCGAGGGTCCAGGTGAGCTCGCGGGGATATTTATAGGCGCCGAACAGGAAGACCTGCATCATGTGCACGAGCACGACGGCGATCATGAAATTCGAGCCCCAGCCGTGCATCGCCCGCAGGAACCAGCCGAGCTCGATTTGATGATTCAGAACGTTGAGGCTGTTCCAAGCTTCGCCCGCCGAAGGGACGTAGACGAGCGCGAGCAGGGTGCCGGTGACTACTTGCAGGATCAGGAGCGTGAAAGCGGCGCTGCCGAAGACGTAGAACCAGCTTGCCGTCTTCCGAGGAATCGGGTGCGCCGCAGCTTCGGCGACGGGCGCGGCAAGCTGCACGCGCTGGTCAAACCATTCGAAGAGGGCTTTTAGCCGGCGCACGGACGCCCTCCCTGCGTGCCTTGAATCTTCACGAGCTTCGCGGAGGTCGAAAGCGTGGGCAATTGTCCCGCGTGGATCTGGAGTTCCTGGCCGGCGATGCGCGAGTCATAGGTGAAGAGGCCGCGCTCGGGCGGGCCGGAAGCGCGCGAGCCGTCCGCGTAGTACACGCCGCCGTGACACGGGCACATGAAAAGCTGCGATTGGGGAAACCAGCGGACGGGGCATCCCAGGTGCGCGCAATTGATGGCGAAGACGGTGAATTGGTCGGTGGCGGTGCGGCGGACCCAGCAGGCGACACCGTCGGTCATGCCGTCCCACGGGCGGCGGTTGGGATTGGTGAAGGTGGCGAGCCTTGTCTCGCCGACGGGAAATTTGTCCAGCGCGCCAAGCGAAACCCAGGAGTTGTCGCTCTGGCCCTGCGCGATTGGTGAGAGCAGGTACTTCACGACGGGAACCGCCAGCGCGAGGCCGATCAGCGCGTTGAACGCGACTCCGATCTTCACCAGCACCCAGCGCCGGGAAACGTCGAGCCGGCTTCGGTCGGCGCCGGTCGACTGATTTTCCGCTTCGTGAAATTTACTTTCGCTCACGTCCGGCTCCTCGAATCTCTATCTGGGTGCGTTCGGGTACGGCTGTCCCGGGGTTGGGCTTCGCAGCGACGCCAGATAGGCCACAACGTTGGTCACATCTTCGTTCGTTAAAGGGCGGTTGGGACGGTCGTGTTCCCAATCGGGCTGGCCGAGATCGGGACGCCCGGCGATGGTGATGGTCCGCAAGCTTTGATCGCTGGCGAGGGCGAGATAGGAAGCGTCGGAAATTCGCTGGCCGGATTTCTGGTGGCAGGACAAGCATGCGTCCTTGTACACCTGCTCGCCGGTCTTTTCATCGCCGTGCGAGTTGGCGGTATACGGAGGCGCGCCGGCGGCGGCCGCCTTCGTCCAATTCGCGCGCATGCCGGCGACGAGCGCGTCGATTTGCTGGTCGGTGAGGAAGCCTCCGGCCGATTGGCCGAACGCGGGCATCTCGGTGCCCGGCATTCCGTTGGTGATCCATTTCTTGAGAGAGGCGTCGTCGACGATTCCCTGGTAGACGGGATTCGCGAGGTCGGTCGCGGGGCCGTTCTGGCCGTTTTCGCCGTGGCACGCCGAGCAATTCTGGTTGTAGAGCGTCGAGAAATCGACTACGTCCTGCGGCCGCACCGGAACTTTGATCGCGGCCATGCCTTCGCCCGCGCCGTTGCAGGCGGCGCAAAGAAGCGCGGCCGCAACACAGCCGATCGCGATCAGCCAGGAGCGCGGCATCAGTCTCTCTTCTCCTCGTCCTTTGGGGGCATCAGATCGCGCGTTTCGAGACCCATGCGCATCGTGAAGGGCACCGACTGGTGGGTGCGAATCTTTCCCGTGCGCGTCACCACGATTCCCGCGACAATGCCGAAAAGAAACTGCGACGCAGCGAACCACGCCCAGTTAATGCGCGCGTTGAACGCCGGATTGATCACGACCAACGACGAATGCAGGACGCCGGTCCATACAAGGGGCGCAACGATGCCGCCGAGCACGATCGGGTGCTTCGGCCACATGGGCAGCAGCGCTCCGTAGAGCAGGCCGACGAGCAAGGAGGCCAGCACGTGAATCACCGTGGCGACAAGCAACCCGTTCCAGTGGAAGGCGGCGATGTCCGCCGTGCTGGGATTTCGCCAGTGAGCGACACCCGCGCCCCCGAGGAGATTGACTGCATACCAGATGCTGTGCTGAGAGATGTAACCGTACAGCAGCGCCGGAAGAATCATCGCGACACCTCCCGCGGCTCCGCCTTTCAGCCCCGAAGTAATCGGATAGCTTTCGATCGGCAGAAATGCCCGGTGAGTTTCGCTGACCTCGAGGCGCGCCACGCTCGTTCGCGTGCTGACCGCCTCGCTAACGGCCTCGTCACGTGCCACCATCTCGTGGTGCTCCCGCGGAAGGACCTGGCGAAACCATCCGATGGAGCCGGAGATCATAAACACGGCGCCGGCGATGCCGATGCCCGCGTTCGTCACGAGACTCGCGAACAACAACATCACGCCGAACGCGAGGACGATGGGCCACCCCGTGGGCGCCGGCAATTCGACCAGGTTCGCTTCACCGCTCGACGCCGCGTGTTCGCGCTCGTCCATCTCTCACCGCCCGATAATGTAGACGACGGTGAAGACGACCACCCACACCGCGTCCACGAAGTGCCAGTACATTGAAAGCACTGCGATTCGCTCCGCGTACCGCCGGCCCACCTTCCCGGTCAACGTGAAAATGAACACAATCGTAAGCATTAGCAGCCCAATGATCACGTGCGTGGCGTGCAAGCCCACGAGCGAGTAATACGTGGTACCGAAGAGGTTGGTGCTGATCGTGAGGCCGTCGCGGTAGATCAGCTTGTGCCACTCGACGGCCGTGCCGCCGAGAAAAACCAGGCCCAGGCAAATTGTCGCGCCGAGCCACGCGCCAAAGCCGGTGACGTTATCCCGCTCAATCGAGCGCTCCGCCATCCAGATCGTGAGGCTGCTCGAGAGCAAGCAGATCGTGCCGAAAATCGGAACTTCCAGCACCTGCTGCGGCGTCGGCCCGGACAAGCTCTTACCGATGTAGAAAAGGTACGCCACTACGAAGATCGTGAAGATCGCGGACTCGCCAATGATGAGCCCGAACATCGCGACCCGCCCGCGCGAAGGCAGCTTCCATTCGCCCTCGTATGCCGCCGGAATTTGAGTGACTGCGCTCATCCTTCATACTCCCAGTCGGGATCCTCGGGATGCTTCAGATCCCACAAAGGCCGGCGGCTGCGCACGACGGGATCTTGCGCGAAGTTGTACACGGGCGGCGGCGATGCGGTGCTCCACTCCAGGGTCCAGGCGTCCCACGGATCGTTGCCCGCAAGCTTGCCGCGGTAATACGACCAAACAAGGTTGACCGCGAAGATGAGCACCGCAATCCCTTGCACGATGCCTCCCGCCGACGTGACGAGGTTCAGCGTGGTCCATCCGCGGTCCGGCTCGTAGGTATAGATCGAGCGCGGCATTCCGAGGAGACCGACAAAGTGCATGGTGTCAAACGTGACGTGAAATCCGATCAGGAACAGCCAGAAGTGCCATTTCCCCATCGTTTCATCGAGCATCCGGCCCGTCACTTTCGGGTACCAATAGTAGATGCCGGCGAAGATGCAGAACACGATTGCGCCGACGAGGACGTAATGAAAGTGAGCGACGACGAAATAGGAATTGTGCAACTGCCAGTTCCACGGCGCGATCGACAGCATGATTCCCGTCAATCCGGCGATCAGGAACTGGAAGAGGAAGGCGATGCAGAAGAGCATCGGCGTCGCAAATCGAATCTTTCCGCCCCAGATGGTGGCGAGCCAGTTGAAGATCTTGATGCCGGTGGGAATGCCGACCATCTCGGTGGACAGCACGAAGAAGGCGTTGGAAGCGGACGTCATGCCCACGGTGAACATGTGGTGGGCCCACACGCTCAAGCTGATGAACGCGATGCCGACGGACGCCGCCACCATCGCCGGATAGCCGAAGATCGCCTTGCGCGAAAAAACCGGAATCACTTCGTTGGCGATCGCGAATGCCGGCAGCACGAGCACATACACTTCGGGATGGCCGAATATCCAGAAGAAGTGCATCCATACGACCGCCGACCCGCCCGCCTGCGTATCGAAGAAATGCCCGTCCAGGTAGCGGTCGATCACGAGCATGAATTGCGCGGCGGTCAGCGGCGTAATCGTTATGAGCGTAAGGCCGCTGTCGACTAGCATCAGCCAGGAGAACAGCGGCATCCGCATCATCGTCATGCCCTTGCATCGCATCGAGAAGATGGTGGCGATGATGTTGATGGCGGTGCCCAGCGTGCCGAATCCCATTACGATGAGCGACAGCGCCCAGAAATCGGTGGCGTGCCCGGGCGAAAACGCGCGCGCCGTGAGCGGCGCGTACGCCCACCATCCGACGTCCGGTGCGCTGCCCACTCCGTAGAGCCCGCCTCCGCCGATGAAGCTGTAATAAAGGAGCAGCCCGCCAAAGGCCGTGAGCCAGAAGCTGAAGGCGTTGAGCCGCGGAAACGCCATGTCGCGCGCGCCGATCTGCAGCGGCACCAGATAGTTCGCGAAGCCGAAAATGATGGTCATTCCCACGAGAAACACCATCGTGGTGCCGTGCATGGTGAAAAAGCGGTTGTACGTCTGCGCGCTCATGAAATCGTTGCGCGGCACGGCCAGCTGGATGCGTATGGCGACGGCCTGGGCGCCGGCGACGAGGAGGAAGAAAATCCCGTAGACCACATAGAGAATGCCGAGGCGCTTGTGATCGACCGTCACCACCCATTCGTGCAGATGCTCGAGCAGGGTCCGCGCGGCCGGGCGCGGCCGGGCCATGTCCAACGAACCAGGAAGCGGCAGTGAGTTTTCACCCATGTTGGTGCGCCATCCTCAGCGAAGCGTCGAAAGATAATCGGTGAGCTGATCGATCTGCTGATCGCTCAATTGCATGGCCGGCATCAGGCAACCGTTCTTGAATTGGGCCGGGTCCTTGATCCAGGCCTTCAGGTTCTCGACTGTGTTGGGCATCGCCCCGGCTGCGAGCGTCTGCCGGCTCATCAGGTGCGTCAGGTCAGGACCGAATCTGCCCGTCGCCGGCGTGCCGCGCACCGTATGGCAGCTCATGCAAGCCTCCGTTTCGAAGACGCGCCGTCCGGCCTGCGTGGACGGATCGTCTGCCGCAGCGGCGGGCTGCTGCTGGTTCTTGAGCCACGCCGAAAATTGTTCGGGAGTATCGACGTACACTCGCAAGAGCATCAGGGCATGCTGCACGCCGCAAAATTGCGCGCATTGCCCCACGTACATTCCCGGCGCCAGCGGATCGATCCACGTCGAGTTGGGGTGGTTGGGGATGAGGTCGGTCTTGCCGGCGAGTTGCGGCACCCAGAAGCTGTGATCCGTGTCGGCCGAAAGCAATGAGAGGAACGTCGGCTGCGGACTCTGCTTGCTGCTGAGCGGGACATGCAGCTCGTTAGCCGTGACGACGCCGAATTTCGGGTAGCGGAATTCCCACCAGAATTGGTGCCCGATCACGGTCACGTCGAGCGCCGACTGCGGCTCGGGCGCATCCTGAATCGCGAAGATGAGCCGGGCCGTCGTCAGGAACAGGACGAGCACGATCAGCACCGGAATCACGGTCCATGCAAGCTCGATCTGGGTGCTGCCGTAGATCTGCGGCGGCTCGCTCGGCGCGTCGCCGGCCTTGGCGCGATATCGGATCACCGCGTAGGTGAGCAGTCCGGCGACCACGAAGAAGATCCCGCCGGTGATCGAGAGCACGAACCACTCGAGGGTCTGGATTTCGTGGGCGGGCGTCGAGGCAGGGGCGTTGATGCTGGGAGTGGCTTGCGGTCCATTGGTGGCCAGCCAGAGCAGGGCGACCGGCAACAACGCGGACGCGAACACGCGGCCTGGCGCTACAGCCCGAATCATCCAGCGGATCGAATGTCTAGAGCGTGCTTTCATCGTCGCCCGCGCGAACGTAGAAAGAACTCCTGACGCAGCCGGAAAGGCTCCGCCAGTCGAAAAAGGCCCGGTCTCGCTTTCGTGGACTTCGCCGGTTGGATTCACGGCGCGTCCACGAGGTGCAACTTTATTTCGCGGAAAAGCTTCGGTTACAAGGTTTAAGGGGTTTGGTTCGAATCGCTGCTCAACGTTGCTGGGCTGCCGGCGCTTTCAGTGCCGCCGACGGTTAAGGTGTCCGATGGAAGAGGTGAACGCTATCCCGCTCACAATTTCGCTCGATTGCAGGATAAAGATCAACGAACGCCGATTGCGGGTACTAAGGTACAAACATCGTTTTCGCGGGTCAATCCTTATTATGCGGCGCGGGAAGGCCAACACAGAGACGTGAAACGCTGGCGGAGAGGGTGGGATTCGAACCCACGGTTGAGTTTCCCCAACACTCGCTTTCGAGGCGAGCTCTTTCGACCGCTCAGACACCTCTCCGCGTCCTAGAGTAGCAAACGAGTTGGAGGGGCACAACGGAGGGCGGGAAAAAGAGAGTGGCGAGTGACGAGTGGCTAGTGGCTAGAAGAGGCGGGCATTGATTTCGCTGCGAGGCGGGATGGTGCTCCGACAAACCGCGACACGGGAAAGCAAAAGCCTAGCGGCGGGCGGCGAAGAATTCTTTCAGGACTGCGGCGGATTCGGCGGCGAGCACGCCGGAGATAACTTCGACGCGGTGATTCAGCTGCGGGTGATCGAAGACGGAAAAGCAGGAGCGCACCGCGCCGGCTTTGGCGTCGTCCGCGCCGTAGATCAGGCGAGCGACGCGGGCCTGGATCATGGCGCCGGCGCACATGGCGCAGGGCTCGATGGTCACGTAGATCGATGCGCCGAGGAGGCGGTAGTTTCGAACGATGCGCGCGGCTTCGCGCAGCGCGATAATTTCGGCGTGGGCGGTGGGATCGCAGTCGGCGATGGTGCGGTTGCCGGCGCGCGCGACCATGCGGCCGTCAACGACGATCACCGCGCCGACCGGCACTTCGCCGCGCTCCGCCGCGGCGCGCGCTTCCGCAAGCGCCTCTTCCATGAACGCGAGATCAGATGAGTCTGCTTCGGGCATTTTCGCTGTGGGAGCAAGAATAGCATGGGGCAGTAGCGGCTTTATCGCGCGTTGCTTCGTTTGATGCTCGGCGGATCGGCTGCACTCAACACAGAGATCACCGAGTGGCACAGAGTTCCACGGAGAAGTCCCGGGCGAGTTTTCCGCGCTGCTCCTCGCGCCAAGGGGTTCGCGGCGTGCTCGCGGCACGCGATTCGCAAAAGTTTTCGCGTTCGGGCAAAATGATCGGCGATGCTCACGGACGCGCCCCCGCGAAAGAAAAACGCGCTCTTCGTCGAAAGCGACAGGATTCAGGCGATGCCGCTGCCGCCGGACGAACGGCTGCCGCGCATCGCGCGCGCCATCGAGAAGGCGATGAGCGAGGGCATGTCGGGCGACGTGCGGCGGACGTGCGACGAATTTGTCCAGTGCGCCGGCGATTTTTACAAGGTGCCGCGGTGCGGGGTGAGCGTGCTGGCGGCGCGGCCGCTGCGGGTGCGCGAGCGCTCGACGATCGAGCTATTCGGCGACTATCATCCCGACTCGATGGCGATCCGCGTGTGGATGCGGACGGCGATTCGGAAGGATGTGACGTCGTTCGGGACGTTCTTCAGCACGCTGTGCCACGAATTTTGCCACCACCTGGATTTTCACCGGTTCGCGTTCGGAGATTCGTGGCACACGCGGGGCTTCTATCAGCGGACCGCGGCGCTCTATCATCACGCGCGGGGGACACCCCTGAAGCAGTTAGTGTGGTCGCCGCTGCCGAGGCGGCGGTGGCGGATCGATTGGCCGAAGACAAATCGCGGCGGGAAGATGATGGGATGACAGCGCTCAGCGCCTAAACGTTGTTCGGCTGGAAGAGAGCGCTGAGGAAGTAGAGCGCGGCGCCGGCGGCAACGACCGCGGCTCCGATGACGAGCTGATTCGTGCTGCCGGCGAGTTCCCTGCTGTTGCGGAGGACCGCCGCGATCATGAGGGCCAGCGGAGGCACGCCGACAGCGATCGTGCCGAGGACGCCTCCCGGCACGCGGTAGGGGCGCGGCAGCTCGGGTTCGCGGATGCGGAGCGCCACGAGCGCCCAGAATTCGAGCAGGATGCTGAGGCCGGTGAGCAGCACGTCGAGAAGCAGGCTGCGCTCGAAGCCGAGCGGGTAGCACAGCGCCCAGAATCCGGCGCAGGCGAGAATCGCGACCCAGGGAACGCCGGTGCGCCGATGCTGCCGCGTGAAAATCCTGGGCAGGTAGCCGTCTTCGGCCATCACGGCGGGCAGCCGCGTGAAAGACATCATCAGCGCGCCGAAGGTGCCGATCGCGCCGACGACTCCGGCGGCGGCGATGGCGATGGCGAGCGATTCGCCACCGACGATGCGGCCGACATCGACCCAGCCACCGGTGGTCCAGCGGTTGGGATCGACGCCCGTGCGCGCGACGGCCGCGACGGGGAGCAGATAGCTCACAACGACGAGCAGAACGGCGCCGCACATGGCGCGCGTGTAGGTTTTTTGCGGGTCTTTCACTTCGCCGGCGATCGTCGAGAGATTGTCCCAGCCCATGTAATTCCACATCGCGATCAGGACGCCGCCGAGAAGGTCGGCGTGGCGCAGCGGAATGGATGCGGCGCCCGCCGCGGTCCGCCCGATCATGAGCGCGGCAACGATCAGCGCAACGAACGGGAGAAGCAGCGCGATATTGAGGAAGACCGAGGCTTCGCCGACGGCGCCCGCGCCGAGAATGTTCCAAGCGGTGCAGAACGCGATCATCGCCAAACCGAGCGCGAGGCCGCGATGTCCCGCAACCATGGATGGCGCAAGCCGGCCGAGATAGTCGACGAACAGATTCGGGTAGAGCGCCATCTCGAAAACGCTGCCCGCGAGGGTGAGCCACGTCTCCTGGTAGCCCCAGAAACGCCCCATGCCGCGGCGCACCCAGATGTAGAAGCCGCCTTCCTCGGGGATCGCGGTGGCGAGTTCGCTCACCATCATGGCAGTGGGAACGCTCCAGAGCAGCGGCGTGATCACGAGGATCAGGAGCGTCGCGGCGTAGCCGGTTTTCTGGACGATGTCTTCGAGGCCGTAGGGGCCGCCGGCAACCATGAAGTAGGTGGCGGCGATCATGGGCAAGACCGTCATTTTGCGGACGGCTGCGCGGGGGCTGCGGTTTTCGGTGGTCAGTTACGTCCTCCTTTGTGAACGCGAATGAGGGTTCGTCGCGAAGTGTAGAACAAAATTTCTGGCGCCGATGGGTTTTTTGCGCGCGCCAGGTGAATTTCGACGCCGCACTCAACACGGAGGACACCGAGGAGCACGGAGATGCGGCGCGGTTCCCTCTTGTTGGCGGAGGATTTCGGTATAAAATGGCGTTCTCTAAACAATCACAAATAAGGGCCTCATGGAATTACGAAAAGACCCCATCACGCGCAGTTGGGTAGCCATTGGACATCCGGAGCAGGAAGAAACGAAGGAGAAGGTCTGCCCGCTGTGCCCCGAGAATCGCCTGGAGACACATGTCCTGCTGAGCCTGCCGCCCCACGGGCCGTGGCAGGTGCGGGCGTTTCCGCACCTGTGGCCGCTCTACCGTGTGGAGGGCGATCCTTCGCGCGCGGCGGACGGCATTTTCGACCGCATGGAGGCGATCGGCGCGCACGAGGTGATCGTCGAAACGCCGGAGCATTCGCGGCAACTCGCGCAGATTTCCGACGAGGAGATCGAGCGCGTCCTGGAGGCGTGGGCGAGCCGCATCACGGACCTGAAGCGGGACGCGCGGTTCAAGTACGTCACAATTTTCAAGAACCAGGGCCCGGCGGCTGGCGAAGAGTGGCCGCACGCGCACTCGCAGGTGGTGGCGACGACCTTCGTGCCGCGGCGGATCTTGTACGAGCTGCGGGCGGCGCGCGACTGGTACCGCGACCGGGAACGGTGCGTCTTCTGCGATATTCTGCGGCAGGAGATCCGGCAAAAGGTGCGCGTGGTCGACAACGTGGGCGATTACTACGCGTTCTGTCCGTACGCCTCGCGCGTGCCGTTTGAAACATGGATCCTGCCGAAGACGCACAATCACCTGTTCGAGAGCCCCGCGCCCGGCGCGAACCGGCGTTACCTGGCGAGCCTCCTGGGGCGCACGCTGCGGCGGCTTCTCAAGGTGAGCCAGAGCTATCACCTGGTGCTGCATACGTCGCCGAACACGCTGCAAACCAAGGGAGAACTGAGCGACTACTGGCGCACGATCGCGGGCGACTATCACTGGCACATCGAGATTCTGCCGATCGTCCCGGCCCGGACCAAGTCGTACAGCATCAAGGAAGTTTATTTCAACGAAATCCACCCCGAACAGGCGGCGGAACGACTGCGCCAGTTCGATCCGGCGAGATAGTGCCGCGCTTCAGGAGTTCGACAGGAAATGCCGCGCGAAACGCGCAGCGCGGCGGCATCATCTTCAAGTTTCTCCTCCTGCTGTGCTTCCTCTGCTTCCTCTTCGTGCTGTACCTGCTGCGGCATCCGCTGCTGCGGCTTGCGGGGGGATTCTGGATCGTGGACGACGGGCCGGCGTATTCCGACGCGATCGTCATCCTAGGCGACGACAACTACGCCGGAGACCGCGCCGCGAAGGCGGCGGAACTGTTCAAAGCGGGTTGGGCGCCGCGCGTGGTGGCGAGCGGGCGGTTCCTGCGTCCTTACGAGAGCATTACGGACCTGGAGGAGCACGACCTGAAGAACGACGGCGTGCCGGAACAGGCGATCGTCCGCTTCCAGCATCACGCGGCGAACACCAAGGAAGAGGCCGAAGCGCTGCATCAACTGATCCGGCAGCAGGGGTGGAAGCGGATTTTGCTGGTCACGTCGAATTATCACACGCGGCGGGCGCGCTACATCTGCGAGCGGAGTTTCCCCGCGGGCACGGTGCTCCGGGTGGTGCCGGCTCCGGATTCGGAGTACGACCCCGACCATTGGTGGCAGTCGCGTCGAGGGCTGGTGATCTTCTCGCATGAGTTCGTGGGCATGATCGTCGCAATGTGGGAAATGAGGCGTCAGGATGTGCAGACTACCGAATCGGCACAGCTCGTTGTCTATTCCGTTATGGGGTATGGCGACGTTTCACGGGTCGATACGGTTTACAGTCATTGAGGGCTGTACTATAGTTCCCGTACTGCACAGGACGACTGCCACCCCAGCGCAGCGCCCGTTATATCTGGAGGATTTATGTGGCATAAAGATGGCAAGTCGTCGCCGGAGACTCCTCAGCCGCCGGTTGGTACAGCGAAAACCCAGGTAACACCAGAACCCGCTGCATCTTCAACATTTTCACCCGCGCCGGTGACGGCGGCTTCGACGCCGGAGCCGGCCGTGGCGCAGTCGTCGAGTGGCTCGTCGCGGATTCAGGCGGGACTCAAGATCAATGGAGAAATCTCGGGAAGTTCCGATCTCTACATCGACGGCGAACTGCAAGGCAAGTTGCGCCTCGGAAACGCCAAATTGGTGATCGGACCCCACGGGAAAGTTCAAGCGGACGTCGAGGCGGGAGCGATAACGATCGAAGGTTCGATCCAGGGCAACATCAAAGCGGGCGAGGGCGTCCATCTGGGCGCGGGCAGCCGCGTACAAGGCAGCATCCTGACGCCGCGCATCGGGATCGACGATGGCGCCCGGCTGCGGGGCAAGGTCGAAATGATGAAGGCAGGATCAGCGGCCAGCGTCCCGGCGACATCTTCTGCGGCCTCAACTTCGCAGGCGGCGACCACGACGCTGGCGGCGAACCGCGCGACCGAGGCCGAAACCACACGAGCGATCGCGGCAAGCGCAAAAAGCGAGAGCCGTTAGAGACGAATATGAACTGGATGGCTAAAGCGCGTCCTTCAAACCCGGCACCTGCCAAAGGGGCTTCGACTCAAGCTGCTGCCGCGACTGCGGCATCCAAGACGACCGCGAAGCCGGGTCCGGCGGCGTCCTCCTCCGTAGCGCCCCCGGGGAACGTGCGCATCTCGAACGCGCTGAAGGAGTTTCTCTGGCTGCTGAGCGACGTCCATCGTCCCCGGATTCTCGATCTCGGCGCCGTCTCCCAATCCACTCTTAACTTCTTTATCGAGAAAGGCTTTCGAGTCTCCACCGAAGACATGCTCCACGAGTGGAAGGATTTCCTGGTCGGCGAAGAGGAACGGCTACGCACCGCCCCACTAGGGGAAGACACCGAAAGGCTTACGCTTGCCGCTCTCGCGGAGAAGTACATCGAGACCGGGCTGGATTATCCCGAGCAGAGCGTTCATGGCGTGCTGCTCTGGGACCTGCTCGATTACTACGATCCGGCGGTCGTGCCCGCTTTCATGAGCCGCCTCTATAACATGCTCCATCCCGGCGGCACGGTGCTGGCCCTGTTCCATAGCCGTCCGGCGGAGCGGTTCCATCGCTATCGCATCATGGACGGGCAGACCGTGGAGCTGCTCCCCGCCCCGACGCTCGCGGTGCACGCGCATGTCTTCCAGAACCGCGAGATACTCGACCTCTTCGGGAAGTTCCGGTCGTCGAAGACGTTCGTGGGCCGGGACCAGGTGCGCGAGGCACTGTTCATCAAGTAGACCCTCCTACCCGGCAAAACCCAGCCCTCATTCATCTTTTTCCACAGTTTTTGCGGGGCAAGCGTCGCGGCCGGGGTGCTGACACCATCTAATCATCGTTCTAGCCAGTGGCCGGAGGGACCATGCACCCAGCCGAAAGCACGCCGCTTCCGCAACCGCAGTCTCATCTTGCAATGTTCGCCAACGACGATTCGCGCCGCCCCGCGTTCGTAAAGTATTTCGGACTACGCGAGAATCCTTTTCGCACAACGTCCGATCCGCGCTACCTGCTGCTGACGAACCAGGCGCGGCACGCCCTGGACGGAATCTTGTCCGGAATCCAGGCGCGGGCGGGTTTGCTAGTGCTGACTGGCGAAGTGGGCGCCGGCAAGACCGTGCTGCTCAACAGTCTGCTCGACGCGCTGCGGCAGCGCGACGTGCCCCGAGCGTTCATTTTCAATTCGCACCTCGATACGGACGATCTTTTCGAGATGGCGCTGGCCGACTTTGGCGCGCCGCGCGATCCCGCCGTGAATGCCAAGCCGGTGATGCGGCTGCAACGCTGGCTTCTCGACGGGTACCGCGCGAATTCGAATGCCGTCCTGATCGTGGACGAAGCGCAAGGCCTGAAACTCGAGGTGCTCGAAGCGCTCCGGATGCTGCTCAACATGGAGCCCGCAGGCGAGAAGGTGCTGCAAGTGGTGCTTTCCGGGCAGCCGGAATTCGACACGCGAATCAATCTGCCCGAGCTGCGGCAGTTGCGGCAGCGGGTGGCGGGTCGCTACCGGCTGGGCGCGCTGAGTCTCGAGGAAACGTTCCTGTACATCGATCACCGGCTGCGCGTGGCGGGAAGCACGAGTGAATGCCCATTCGAGGCGGAGTCGCTCGCGGCGATTCACTACTACGCTCGCGGAATACCGCGCGTGATCAACGCGCTCTGCGAGCAAACGTTGATGAAGGCGTGCGCGGAGCGAATTAAGCCGATCCCGCCGAAAACGGTGGAGGAGGTCGCGTTTCAATTTCAGGTGGACGGAAACAAGCCGGTCGGCGCGCCGGTGCAGCTTGGGGACCTGATGATGATGAATGCGGTCGCGGCGCGGTCACGACGCGCCAAAGCGCTGATCGAGGTGTCGCTGTCTGCGGCGCCGTTGGAGACTACCGCACCGCCGGAACCCACGGTTCCTGAGCCGCCTGCCGCTCAAAGCGCACCGGCCGCGGAGTCCGTGAGCGCGCGCGATCAGGCGGCCGAC
>DATJRU010000001.1:0-54629 GCA_035504455.1 Vulcanimicrobiaceae bacterium | reverse complement strand
GCATCCGTGATGGACATGAGCTTCGCTAACCAGGCGCTCGCCGCCGAGTACATGGTGAAGAACGCCAAGGAGCTCAAGGCCAACGTCTATCCCGTGCCCGAGCACCTCGACAAGCAGATCGCTAAGCTCAAGCTCGAATCGATGGGCGTCACGATCGATAAGCTCACGCCCGAGCAGGAGCACTACCTGGCTTCGTGGAACGAAGGCACGTGATTCGTTTCGCGCACCCGGCCTGAAATTCACACGCCCTGTCTTGCAAAAGGCAGGGCGTTTTTGTTTCTATTCGAGGGCGGTTCGCGCGCCGGATCTTCTTGGGTGCCCTCGGAGGCTCACATGCTTGGGAAGCACGACATTGTGGCGTTTGTCGCAACGACGCAGCCGGCAAGCGCGAAGGATTTCTACGAGAAAACCCTCGGGCTCAAACTCGTGGAAGACTCGCCCGCCGCGCTGGTCTTCGACGCCAACGGCACCATGCTTCGCGTTCAGAAAGTCGAAAAGCTGCAGCCCGCGCCCTTCACAGCGGTCGGCTGGCACGTTCCCGACATCCGCGCAGCCGTCCAGGGACTCGCCGCCAAGGGCGTCAGCTTCGAGCGCTACCAAGGCCTCCAGCAGGATGACTTGGGCATTTGGACCGCGCCCGGCGGGGCGCACGTGGCATGGTTCAAGGATCCATGCGGCAACATCCTTTCGCTGACCGAATTTCCGCACGACTAGCCCACGTCGTTCCCCCGGACGGGTGCGCGGCCGCGCCTTGAGATATACTCCCGCCACGCAACCTTGCCGGCACATGGGAGGGCCTGACCATGGGAGAAATTGCGTCCGCGACGGCACCGGCCGTGATCCCGCAGGAGCACGTACTCGAAATCATCCGCGGATTCTGGCAGAGCCGCGCGCTGGCCGTCGCCGCTGAACTCGAGATCGCGGACCATCTCGCCTGCGGCCCGCTCGCGATCGAGACTCTGGCCGAGCGCACCCAAACGCATGCGCCTAGCCTGTTCCGACTGATGCGCGCGCTCGAAAGCGCCGCCATTTTCCGGCAGGTTTCGCCTCGCGTGTTCGCCAATACGCCCGCAAGCGAATGTCTGATGAAAAATGAGCCTGGGTCGCTCTGGGCGTTCGTGCGCACCATTCTTTCGAAGGGCTTCGGCCAGTACGACTCCTGGGGCGAGTTCATCGGCAGCGTTCGCACTGGCCGGGCCGCCTTCGACGAAATCTATGGACGCGGTCCCTGGGAGTTCTTTCACGGAAGCCCGGAAATTTGGGCCGTCTTCAACCAGGCCATGCGCGCGGCGAGCGCCTTGATCACGCCAATCGTGGCCGCCTCCTACAACTGGCGGAAATTTCCGGTCATCGCCGATATCGGCGGCGGGATCGGCTCGCAACTCGTCGCTATTCTCGACGCGCATCCTTCGAGCCGTGGAATCCTGTTCGACCAGCCGGGGGTTCTCGCCGAGGCCCTGCCGCACGATCACATCGAACGCGTGGCCGGCAATTTCTTCGAAAGCGTTCCGCCGGGAGCGGACGCCTACACCATGCGCTGGATCATGCACGATTGGCAGGACTCGCAAGCGGCGATCATCCTGAAAAACATCCGCAAAGCGATGCCGGCCGATTCACGCGTCGTGCTGATCGAGGAAATTATTCCGGAGACGCCCGAGCTCACCTGGGGCAAATGGATCGACCTGCACATGCTTACCGTCACCGGCGGCCTCGAGCGCACGCTCCCCGAATATGAGCGCCTCTTCGGGCAATCCGGCTTCGACCTCGAGAAAGTGGTCTCCATGCCGATCGGCGGCTGCAGCCTCATCATTGGACGCCCACAAGTGTGAGCTTCCGCGCGGGTGCGGGCGGGACAATCGCTCCGCGCCGATGTAAAATTCCGGCGCTTATGCCGCGCCGTTCGATGACCGTGTTCTTCGCATGCGCCGCTTCGCTCCTGGCGCTTTCGAATCCGCGTCCTGCGCGCGCCCAGGAGCGCTCCGCCGCCCAGAAAGAAGCCGACGAAGCCAACGAGATCCGTTTCAGCGGGGAAGTGCTCGCCAACAAGCCGTACCTCCACGACATCGGCCGGGGCCTCGTCTTCGGCTTGCAGCCGTTGACGGGAGACGGTGGCGGCGGGTGGGTGATCGAGATCGTGCCGAAAGTCCAGGCGCCCGACGATCCCGTGGAGTTTTCCGAGATCGCCACGCCGCCCTACCATTTCTACAACGACCGCTACCTCGCCGGCGCCTACGGCTACTCCACGAAAGAAGCGATGCAGATGACGGTGCGAAAGTTCAATTTCGTTTTGTCCGTCGACGACGAGCAGAAAGCGAACGATGTGGTCAACGCGTCGCTCTATCCCGTCGCCGAATCGGACGAAGAAAAAGCACGCATCGCTCGCGAGTCTGTCTCCGTCGAGCTCGGCCACGGCGAGTTCCATATCACGCACTCGCATGTCACGCTTGGCAAGGGCGACACTCCAGACGCGATCGACATGATGAAATTCGAGGTGGTGGTGAATCTTTCGCCGGGCCTGACGCTCGCCGAGGTCCTCGCGCCAAAGCCCGCGCCGGCGCGCTCGCGCTGAACCGGCCCCGGCACGCTGCTCCGCGCTATCGCTTGGCGCGCCCCGAGGACGGACTGCGTTCCCCGTCCCACGCCTCCTCCACCTTGCGGAATTCGCGGTGCAGGTGCGGCGAAACGCGTATCTGTCCGTCGCGGACGAATCGCTCGTGATTTTCCTCGAGCTCATCCGGCAGGTAGCGGTAATTCGCCGTCATCCCGAAGGACGCCTCGATTCCGTATCTCCGCAGGTTCCCGAAGGCATTCACTTGTTCGAGACGGGCGCCATTCGCCAGGTGGAACAGCGCCACCGGATCGTATAACTTGCCTTTGTCCCGCGCCCTCGCCAGGTACGCGAGCGCCAGGCGCTCCAGCGGCGCGGCCAGCGCCTCGCGATGCTCGACGGGATTCTCGAGAAGGTGAAACAGCGCGTCCACCGCATCCCGGCGCCGGGATGTCCCCGTCAGCTGTGCCGCGAAGTCGGTGAGCAGCCTCGCAAGCCGCTCGCGCGTGAATCCTTCCGGATTCTCGTTGTCGCGCATCGCTCGCGAAAGACGGGGAAGCGGCGAAAGCGTCCCGTACGTCTTGAGGTTCGGGAATTCCGCCGAAAGCTCCGTCACCACCTGTTTGATCAGAAAATTGCCGAAGGCCACGCCGCGCAAGCCCCGCAGGCAGTTGTTGATCGAATAGAAGATGGCCGTGTCGGCCTTCTCCGGCGCGAGGACCGGCGCCTGAATATCCAGCAGCGGCTCCAGCGTGCCGGTCAGCCCGTTGGCCAGCGCCACTTCGACGAAAATGATCGGCTCGTCCGTCAGCGCCGGGTGAAAGAACGCGAAGCATCGCCGGTCCGCGTCGAGCCGCCGCCGCAGGTCCGGCCACCCATTGATTTCGTGCACCGACTCATACTGAATCAGCTTTTCCAGTACGATCGCGGACGTCTTCCAGCTGATTCGCTCGAGGCGCAAGAAGCCGCGATTGAACCACGACCTCATCAGGTGCTTCAGGTCCGAATCCAGCGCCGAAAACTCGCCGTCCTCTGGCGTCAGCGTGTGCAGATCGCCGCGCAACGCCACCAGTGTCTCCGTGCCGTGCGGCGCCGTGTTGATCCGCCGGAAAAGCTCCTGCCGCGGCGCTTCGACGGCCGCGCTCAGCGCTGCGATGCTCGCGAGTTCGGGGTTTTTCTCGTATTGAGCCACGGCGCGCTTGATCGCCGCGGCATCCGGCGAAAACTCGCGCGTCAGCATGTCGAAAAACGCGCGCCGTTTCGCGGGACTCATCGCGCCATACGTCTTGATGATTTTTTCGGCGAGCACGGTCTGCGAAGCCTCGCCGCGCTCGGAAAGCAACTGGTGGCACAGGAAACGCATGTCCCCGCCGCGGCCTTCGCTCAGCACGCGCAGCAGGTTGGAGAGGAACCCGGGCATGGTAACGGCGATTATAAGGGCGAAACCTGCGGCGGTCACTGGTACTTCTGGCGCGCTTGCAACACGTCCCGCCGCCGGGCCATCCTTGCACGACGATGTTGCGAGCCGATGTCTCGTGCGTTACGATGCGTCACCGTTAACGGGTTCTAACGAAAGGTGGGGGGAATGAAGGCACACTTTTTGATTCGCCATACGCTTGTCCGCGCCATCGCCATCGCCGTCACGCTTGCCGCACTCGCCGTAAACGCCGCCGCGCAGGAGCACTGGATCGCCACTTGGGCAGCTTCGCCGCAGGCCGCGCGCATCACGCTGCGTTTCCCGTCGCCGCCGGCGGCGCAGACCGCTCCGGGCACTCCCGCCCCGCCACCGCGGCCGCTGTTTCCGCCGCCGCCCCCGTTCGAAGACCAGACGATCCGCATGATCGTCCGCGCCAGCGTGGGCGGCGATCGCGTTCGCGTCCAGCTCTCCAACGCTTTCGGCGCCACGGACCTTCGCATCGGCGCCGCGCACATCGCCCTCCGCGATAAGGACTCCAGCATCGTGCCCGGGTCCGACCGCCCGCTCATGTTCAGCGGCCAGTCCTCCGCCCTCATCCCCGCCGGCGCCGAAATTCTCAGCGATGCGGTCGATCTGCACGTCACACCGCTCGCCTACCTCACCGTCAGCGTGTACGTTCCCGGCCACGTCGAGGAGCCGACGTATCACCTGAGCGGCCTCCACACCACCTACGTTTCCGGCCCGGGCGATCTTACCGGCGCAGCCTCGATCCAGGCCACCAGGACCAGCCAATCGTGGTACTTCCTCTCGGGCATCGACGTTCTCGCTCCCGCCAAAACCGACGTCATCGTCGCTTTCGGCGACTCGATCACCGATGGCGCCACGTCCACGCCCGACACCGACAGCAGCTGGCCCAGCGTCCTCGCGCAGCGGCTCCTTGCCGATAAGAAAACCGAAGACAAGTGGGCGGTCATCAACGAGGGGATTTCCGGCAACCGCCTTCTCAATGGCGGCATGGGCGTCGCCGCGCTCGCGCGGTACGACCGCGACGTCCTCGATCAGCCCGGCGTGAAATGGGTGATTGTGCTGCTCGGCATCAACGACATCGGCCTCGGCAGCCTCCCCGGCACCGCGCCCGAGGACAACGTCACCGCCGAGGACCTGATCGCCGCTCACAAGCAGCTGATCGATCGCGCCCACCTTCGCGGCATTCGCGTCATCGGTGCCACTCTCACGCCTTATGTCGGCGCCACCTACGCCAGCGATGAAGGCGAAATCAAGCGCGAAGCCCTCAACAACTGGATTCGCACCAGCGGGGCTTACGACGCCGTGATCGACTTCGACAAGGTCGTCCAGGATCCCCACAATCCGAAACAGATTCTGCCGTCTTTCAATATCACCGATCACCTCCACCCCAACGACGCCGGGTACAAGGCGATGGGTGATTCCATCGATCTCGCGATTTTCGATACGAAGTCGAAAATCGCGCCGGAAAAGTAGCCTGTACGGGGCTTCTCCGGAGAGGATGCTGAAGAGTGTCTCTTCTCTCCAGCACCCTCACCTTCCAGCTTCCGTAGCGGTTTAGTCGCCCACTACGGCGCCCGAATTCGGGCCCGACGGCACTGTTATCTGCGCCTCGTGCTGCAAGTGCCTCTCGATCTGCTTCGGGTAAATGAACTCATTGCCGAAGCTGCGTCCGGGATAAAACCATTTCGTCAGCGCCGGAATCTCGGCATTGGGGTTGGCCGCCGTGTCCGGCTTGGCAAAGGCCAGCACCGTCGTGCTCGTCACCTCGCGCCGCTCCGCCGCTGCGGTCAGAAATGTCCGCACCAGGGCCGTCCGGTCTTCGTTGTACACCTGGACTACTGTCGAGTTCGCGCCATGGTTCGCGATGACGAACCAGTAGGTGCCCGCCGGCAAAACCTCCCCGGGGACTCTCACAGGTGCGGTGAAAGTGAGCTTCGTTGCTCGATCGAAATCATCTGCGTGCGTCGCCGGCATGGCGCTAAGCGCCAAAACCGACGCCAGCGCGATACCTGCTAGCATTTGCATCTTCACAGCTGTTTCCTCCTGGCGGCACGTTCCGCCTTGTTTTTTACTTCGCACTTTTCGATGGCCTCACCCGCGCGCGCGTACCCGGAAATATTTTCTTGGCACTGCCATCAGCGAGGCAACGCGAAGTAGAAACAATTGATTCGGCGTGAATTAAAGCGGCGAATTGCGCCGATATTTATTTTTTTCGGCACGCGGCTTTCCGCGCGGGTCGAGCGGATTTCAGGAGGCGCGGGCGACGCGAGTGGGTTTTAGGAGGGCGGCTTCAGCCCCGCCGCACTTCGGGATCGGTGCTTGACACGCCGAGCCGCGCCCCTAAGATGGTGTGTGCGCGCACACTCGTGACACACGGGCAAGGAGTAGACGTAGATGCAGGATCTGGCCAATTGGGCGATTGAGACGGCGAAAAAGCGCGGCGCTTCCTACTCCGACGTTCGCGTGATGGACATTCGCCACCGCGACATTTCGACCAAGAACGGCGAAGTCGGCACGCTCGCCGAGTCCGAATCGCTCGGCATCGGCATCCGCGTGATCGCGAGCGGCGCCTGGGGATTCGCTTCCACGGACCGGCTGACGCGCGAAGGCGTGCAAGCGTGCGCCGCCGAAGCCGTCCAGATCGCCAAGGCCTCGGCTCTCGCCAAACGCGAAAACATCGCGCTGGCGCCCGAAAAGGCCTACGTCGACACCTGGCAGAATCCGTTTCTCAAGGATCCCTTCCGCATTCCCGTCGAGCAGCAGATCGACTTGCTCCTCGCGGCGGACAAGGAAATGCGCCGCGTCAAAGGCGTCACGCTCGCCGAAGGCTCGATGGCTTTTCGCCGCATCGAGCAACTCTTCGCTTCGAGCGCGGGCGCGTCAATCCATCAGGTGAAGATGCAATCGGGCGCGGGGATCGTCGCGATGAGCTTCGCCGGCAGCGAAATCCAGAAGCGGTCGTATCCGAATAGCTTCGGCGGCCAGCACATGCTCCAGGGCTACGAACTGGTCGAATCGCTCGATTTGGTCGGAAACGCGCAACGCATCGCCGAAGAGTGCGTCGCGCTGCACTCGGCCGCGCAGTGTCCCGAAAAGCAGGGCACCATCATCCTCGGCAGCTCACAGCTCGGCCTGCAGATTCACGAATCGATCGGGCATCCGATCGAGCTGGACCGCGTCCTCGGCATGGAAGCGAATTTCGCGGGCGTGAGCTTTCTCACCACCGAAAAGCTGCGCAAGCTGAAGTACGGCTCGGAAATCGTGAACGTGGTGGCGGATGCGCGGCTCGAGCACGGTCCGGGCCTCGGCACCTTCGCCTACGACGATGAAGGCGTGGCCGCGCAGTGCACGCCGATCATCAAGGACGGCCTTTTCACTGGCTACCTGAGCAGCCGCGAAACCGCCGCCTCCATCGGCGAAAAGCGTTCCGGCGGCACGGTGCGCTGCGAAAGCTGGAATCGCCTGCCGATGATCCGCATGACCAACATCAGCATCGATCCCGGCACGTGGAAATACGACGACCTGATCGCCGACACCGACGACGCGATCCTGATGGAAACCAATCGCTCCTGGTCCATCGACGACAAGCGCTATCATTTCCAGTTCTCGACCGAAATCGGCTGGGAGATCAAAGACGGCAAGAAAGGCCGCATGATCAAGAATCCCAGTTACAGCGGCATCACCACCGAATTCTGGAATAGCTGCGACGCCATCTGCTCGCGCGATTATTGGACGCTCTGGGGCACGCCCAACTGCGGCAAAGGACAGCCGCAGCAGACCATGGGCACCGGCCACGGCGCCTCGCCCGCGCGCTTCCGCAACATCAAAATCGGCGTCGCCTTCGCTAAGTGATCACGATCCATGTCTAAGAACAAGACGCTTTCCACCAGCGACCTCGAGAGCATCGCCGAGCGCGTCCTAAAGCTCGCCAAATCGACTGGGGCGGATGAAACCGAAGTCGACGTCGGCGCCACCACCGACGCTCTGACGCGATTCGCCAACAACACCATTCACCAGCACGTCGCCGAGGAAATTCTCGGAATCTCAATTCGCGCCGTCGTCGACGGCCGCACCGCGCGCGCCACCACCAACAAAACCGATGACGATTCGCTGCGGCGCGCGATCGAAGCCGCGATCAGCCTCGCGCGCAACCAGCCCAAGAATCCCGACCTGTTGCCCATGCTGAAGTCGCAGAAGTACCAGAAGGTCTCGCGATTCTTTTCGGCGACCGCCAAGACGACCGCCGAGGATCGCGCCCGCGCCGTCACCCGCGTCTGCAAAATGGCGGACAAGCGCAAGCAGACCGCCGCGGGAATTTTCTCGAGCGGCCAATCGCATTCCGTCCTGGCCAATTCGAAGGGTCTTTTCGCCCGCTACGAGCAGACGAAGTCCGAATTCTCGGTGACGATTCTCGAAGCGAACTCTTCGGGCTGGGCCAAGGAAAACTCACCCGACATCCGCAGGATCGATCCGGAGGCGCTGGCGGAAACCGCAAGCGAGAAGGCTGCCAGATCGCGCGAGCCGCGTGAGATTCCTGCGGGACGCCACACCGTGATTTTGCCGCCGTCGGCTGTCCTCGATTTGGTCGGCTTCCTTTTTTACGATTTCGCGGGCACGGCCGTGCTCGATAAGCGCTCATGCCTCACCGGCCGCATGGGCAAGAAAGTTTTCGGCGAGAACGTTACCATCTGGGACGACGCGTATCACCCGCTGCAAAGCGGTTTTCCGTACGACGGCGAAGGCTCTCCGCGCGAGAAAGTGCTTCTGGTCGACAAGGGCGTGCCGAAAAACCTCGTTTACGCGCGCGCCACCGCGAAAAAGATGAAGGCGAAGCCCACCGGCCACGGCTTCTCGCTGCCCAACGATTACGGCGAGGCGCCCATGAACCTGGTGTTCGCGGGCGGCGACAAATCGATCGACGAAATGGTGCGCACCACCGAGCGCGGCATTCTCGTCACGCGCCTTTGGTACATCCGCGAAGTCGATCCTTACGAAAAAATCCTCACCGGCATGACGCGCGACGGCACGTTCCTCGTCGAGGACGGCAAAATCGCGGGCGGCATCCGGAATTTCCGTTTCAACGAAAGCATCATCGAGATGCTGTCGAGCGTCGTCATGCTCGGCCCGGCGGTCCGCGCCGCCGGCGAAGAGTCGTTCGAGATGGTCGTCCCGGCGATGAAGATCCGCGACTTCCATTTCAGCGAAGTCACGAAATTCTAGATGCGCCGCAGCACGGATAAAATTCTTACCACGCATGTCGGGAGTTTGCCCGGCCGCCGCGACTCCTTCGCCAACGGCGAGGCGGGCCTCAGCGCGGCGGTGCGCGAAGTAATCGCGCAGCAGCGCGATACCGGAATCGACGTCATCAATGAAGGTGAATTCACCAAGGGAGGCGACTGGCTCTCGTACATCGACGGCCGCCTCGGCGGCTTCGAGCTGACCGATGAACCGCGGGATGCCTCGCTCCTTCGCGGAAAGGACCGGGAAACATTCGCCGATTTCTACAAGTTCGCATCCGAGCGAGGGACGCTCTTCTACAATCCGAAAGATAGGCCGCTCGTCGTCCGCAAGCACTGGGTCTGTACGGGACCGGTCACTTACGCGAGAAAAGACGAGCTGCAAAGAGAGGTCGATCTCTTTGCGGCTGCGCTTTCCGAAAGCGACAGACCCGACTGTTTCTTGACCACTACGGCCCCCTCGAGCCTCGAGCCCTATTTCACGAACGCATACTACGGCTCACCAGAAGAATTCGTCTTCGCGCTGGCCGAAGCGATGCGTGTCGAGTACGAAACGATCGCCAACGCCGGATTCATCGTCCAGGTGGACGATGCGTGGCTTGCCGCCCTGTGGGATCGCATCGGAATCCCGATGGGCCTCGAAGCATTTCGCGAATACTGCCTTTTGCGCGTCGAGGCGCTTAATCACGCGCTGGCAAACATTCCCGAAGAGCGTGTTCGATATCACCTTTGCTGGGGCAGTTGGCACGGACCCCACGCCCACGACATACCTCTTCGCGATCTCGTCGATATTTTGTTACGCGTGAAAGCCCAGGCGTATCTGATCGAGGGCGCGAACCCGCGTCACGAGCACGAATATCACGTTTGGGAATCCGTGCGATTGCCCGCAGGCAAGATCCTGATTCCCGGAGTTGTGGCGCACTCGACCGACATCGTCGAGCATCCGGAGCTCGTGAGCGAGCGCATCCAGCGGTACGCGCGCATCCTCGGCAAAGACAACGTGATGGCCGGCACGGATTGCGGTTTCGGCGAGAGGACGCACCCGCAGATTGCCTGGGCCAAGCTCTCGTCTCTCGTCCAGGGCGCTGAGTTGGCTTCGCGCGTTTTGTTTTAGAGGATCAGCGCGCCGCTTTGTGGCGGACGAAAAACTCCGGCTTGTCCACGTTCGCGTCGACCGCCACATCGAAGAATCCCACCATCATTTCGTCGTAGGTTTGATCGCCCCAGTAAACGGCGGCGGTTGGATCAGGGTTGTGCGGGTTGTTCTTCGAATTGTCGTACCACGCCACCGCTTGCAGCACCGTGCCCGCTTTGAGCGGCAGCGGCTGCGCCAGCCGGTAACTGAGCTGCCAGAAGAAGTCGTAGTTCACGCGGAGCAGCGGCTCGATCGTTCCGTCCGCGCGAAGGATGTTGTACTCGAATCGCTTGCCGCGCAGATGCATGTGCGGGAAGAAGCTGAGCAGCAGCGCGTCGTTGGGCAGCGAGCCGTGTACCTCGACGCGCTCGTCCGCAACGCCCGGCGGAATCACGAAGCTGCTGTTCGTCAACTGCAGCGTGAGCACGCGCTTCGCCGGCGGCTGCTTCGCGAAGACGAGTCCAATGCTGGTCTGATCCGTCGTCGGCCGGTCGCGCGACGTGTAGTGCATCTGAAACACGAGGTCCGAGCCTGCAGGAATGTACTTCGCCATTCCATCCGGCCAGCGATCGGGCGAGCTTCCCGGCGCATACACCAGCAGGATGTCCGCGGTCGTCGTCTTCGTGTCGAGGCGATCGGCGTCGGTCTTCATGTCGGACGCGGTGAACGGCACTCCGATCGGCGCGTGCCGCAGCCACGGCGAATCCGGCGGTCGAATGTACACCACCGCGTGGTGGACGTTTGCGCGGCTCGTCGGCCGAATCTCCGACATCTGCACCCATTTGCCTTCGGTGAATCCTGTCGGAACGATTTCGTAGGTGTATTCGATGTCGCACAGCGCCGGAATCGCCACGGGCTTCGGCATGCGGACCACGAGATTGGGCTGCGGAATGTTCCATCCTTCCACCCAGTGCGGCGGCGGTGGCGCGTCCGCACTGTTTCCCGCGGGTGCTTTCGCGGCGGCCCACGCGGCGAGCGTCGCGATCTCGCGCGGCGAGAGGGAAGGGTCGTTCGAGAAATGTCCCACGCGCGGATCGGCGAACCACGGCGGCATCTTGCGCGCGCGTGCATCGTCCGCGATCAGCTGCGCGAGGGGAAGCACCTGCTCGTAGGTGACCAGCGCCATCGGCGCGATTTCGCCGTCGCGGTGGCACGACTGGCAGTGCTGCTGCAGGATTGGCAGCACGTCGCGGTAGAACGTGGGAGCGTGAGCCGCGTGCTGCGCCCGCGCCCTGGGAAGCAGAACAACGAAGACCAACGACGCAATCGCCGCGAACAATCGAAGTGCTTTCATAGCGCTCTTGCTGAGATGCGGATTCCGTTCCGAATTATCGCACGAGGCGCACCTGACTGGCGCTTTGCGGCTACTGCTCGGTGAACTGGAGGCTGGAGATCGCGCGGTCAATCACGTTTTCCTGGATCTGGACGAGGTCGCTGTCCGCGCGCGTCATGCCGAAAATGGTATAGACGCGCGTGCCGCGCGGGATGAAAACCGCGACGCCCGACCAGTCGTGATCGTTCACACCGCCGCGGAAATGATGCTCGATCGCGGAAAGGCCGCCGACTTTGACGTGCTCTTCGCCAAGCGGCCGGAAGTTGTCCATCACGTCGCGAAGCCGCTGCTCGGTCGCGCTGATGTCCGAGTTGAGGGATTCGCCGGCGGGCTCCTGGCCGATCAACAGGTAGGTCGTTTCGTCGTCGGTGCCGAGCGCCGTGATCGTTCCCGGCAGCAGGTTGCGCGCTCCGGCGATCATTTGCCAGTCCGGCGGCTTGTACATGCTGAAGCGGTACGTATCGTTGGTATAGAGATTGCCGACGACTTCCTCGTGAATCGTCACAGGTGCAGGCGGTTTCGGCGGAGCGGGCGCGGCGACGGGTGTCGCGGCGACGACCGGCGGCGCGGTAGCGGCCGCAACCGTGGGCGCAGGAACGGGCGCTGCCGTTGCTGAAGCTTTCGTCACGGGCTTCGACGCGACTGGCGTGATGCTCGCGGCTTCCGGCTTCGGTTTCTCGGGTGCGGGCGCAGGAGCCGCTGCGTCTTTTGCAGGCGTGATGCTGATCGAGACCACCTGGTCCTTCTGCACTTCCGCGAATCCGTAGCTCGTCTTCACCTTGAACGAATTCTCTTCGAATCCGACGATGGTGCCGGAAATCTTCGTGCCGTCCTTCAGCTTCAGCTCGTCCGCGCGGCTCTGCTGCGGCGCGAGCAGGCTGCCGCCCGCCGATAGGAAGAGCGATGCGGCGACCCCAAGGAATGGCGCTCGAAGCCTCATGACGTCGAGTATCGCGCCAGCGCACGGCCGGAGCAACCTCGCCGTCACCGGCGTGCCGCTTTAGTCAGCAGGCGGGCCTTGCGGAAGAGCTCAGCGGTCGAGGAATTCGCGGAGGCGGGCGTAGCCGGCGCGGCTGACGGGAAGCTGCGCGCCGGTGGTCAGGATGGCGACGTGGCTATCCTTCGAGTACGGCTCGATCTTGGCGACGCGCTCGAGATTCACGATGTACGAGCGATGAACCCGCAGGAAGCGCGCAGGATCGAGGGCGCTTTCGAGGCTGCCGATGGTTTGTTGTTTGAGATGCTTTTTGCCTTCGGATGCGAGCGCCACGTAATCGTCCTGTGCCTCGACGTAATCGAGCTTCGCCACGGGAATGATAAAGACGCGCGCGCCGTCGCGCACCGGAATCCGTTCGATGTACTGAGCGGGCGGGCGCGCGGCTGCCGCAAGATCGGCCGCGGGCGTCGCGTTCGCGGGCGCCTTGCCTTCGAGGCGCTCCTTGGCGCGCTTCAGCGCCGCTTCAAATCGGCTCGCGCCCACTGGTTTCAGCAGATAGTCGACGGCGTGGACCTCGAAAGCGCGAATGGCGAAGTTGTCATGCGCAGTGACGAAGACCACGGCGGTGTCGTTGCCAATCAACTCGAGAACCTCGAAGCCGTCGAGCTTGGGCATCTGAATATCGAGAAACACAAGGTCGGGCCTCAGCTCGGCCACGGCCTTTACCGCTTCGAAGCCGTTCGCGCACTCGGCCACCAGCTCGATTTCCGGATGCGCGGAAAGGAATTCGCGGAGAATCTGGCGCGCGAGCTCTTCGTCGTCGACAATCACGGCCCGTATGCGGCTTGCGTTCGTCGAACTCACTGGGCGGCGACCTCTTTCTCGGATATTTTTCCCGCGGGCAGCGTGATGGCGACGCGGAAATGGTCGCCCTCGGCTCCCGCGTGAAACGTAGCGCGATTTCCGTAGCGCGCCTGGAGGCGCTGGCGCACGTTGGCCAGCCCCACGCCGTTTCTGCGGCGCATGGGCGCTTCCGGATCGAAGAGATTTTCGATGGCGATCGAGACGGCCCCATTTTCGCAGCCGATGTTCAGGCGAATCCATCCGCCCTCCACCAAATTGGCGATCCCGTGGGAGATCGCGTTCTCGACGAGCGGCTGCAGCAGCAGCGGAGGCACGCTGACCGCCAGCGCTTCGTCCGCGATGGTCTCCTCCATGTGCAGGCGCACGCCGAAGCGCGTCTTCTCGACGGCGAGAAACGCGTGGATCAACGACATTTCCTCTTCGAGGGGTATCGCGGATTTTTCGCCGAGGCCCAGAGTGCGCCGCAGGAAATCGCCGAGCAAGATGCACATATCGCGCGCTCGCGCAGGGTCGGAACTCGTGAGCGCGCTGATCGAATTCAGGCTGTTGAAGAGAAAGTGCGGATTCACCTGCGCCTTCAGCGCCTTCAACTCGGCCTCGCGCGCCAGAATGCTCATCTGCAGCACGCGCGCCTCGGCCTTCTGCGAAGCTTCCACCGCGATCAGCACGTAATAGAAAAACACGGAAAGCAGATAGAGCAGCACTCCCGTAACGAACACGACCGGCAACTCCGAATACAGCCGCACGTTCATGCCGCGAAAATCGGAAATGCTCGACGCCAGAATCCACGACAGGGACCACGCCGCGAAAACCCAGAGCCCCGACGCGACAAACGCGCCGCCGACGTGCGTGAAGAGCAGCTTCTCAAGCTCCACGCGATCGATCGGCGTCGCGCGGCACGTGTACCATCCCGAAAGGCACACGAACGCATAGAAGAGGCACAGGGGAATCGCCAGCGCGGTCGCTTCCTCGATGCTGAGCTGACGCGTGATCGACAGCAGGTAGACGAGCAGCGCCGTCAGCGGAATCCAGGCAATCAGGTAGAGCAGAATGCGCCGCAGTTGTCCAAGAAGCGGATGCATGGCTCAGTTCTTGATGTTGACTCCGCCGAAAATGGCCGCCCCGCGGACGATGAGCTGCTTCGTCGCAACCGGCGAGCCGGACGGCGGAGGATACGTCTCATCGACGAAGGCGCCCGCGATAGCGGTAGCCTCCACAGTAATCCTCCAATTTTCAGGGACGCGGATTTCGCCGCCGCCGAAAACCGTGTCGATGTGGATGACGGCGCGATCGCCGTCAATATCCGCGCGCGTAAAATCCAGCTGGAACCCCCCCAGGATCGCGGTCACTTTGCCGTACCGGAAGCGCTGCGAGGTGACGCGTCGCTTGAATCCGCTCAGCATTACGGACTGATCGAATCTCGGATCGTCGGTGTTGCCGGGACCATGGTTCACGCCGAAAAACGAAGCTGCCGGAGGTCCCCAGGTCGTCCCCGTCGGGCCACACTGCGACCGCGGTCCGCCGCTAAATGACGAACGAGTCGGATCGGGCCAAACGTCTCGAGGCGGCTCCTGCGGGCGCGCTGCGGCTGGATCGGGCGCGGGCCCCTGCGGAGGATCGGCCGCGCTGCGTTGTGCCGGATCGGGCGCCGGGTTTTGCGCAGGTTCGGGTGGCGGCATTTGCATCGGATCATGCGATGGGTCGGAGCTTGGATCGAATGGGCCACGCCAGCGCATCAGGTATCCGAATTTGCCCGATGAATTCAGCAGCATCGCCACGCCCAAGGCAATCAGGATCAGCGGCCACAGGCTGCCGAAGCCAAACCGCATGTACCCCAGAGCGTTCGACAGGGAAAACGCGCCCCACGTCAGCGCCACGACTCCCCAAAACCGCTTGCCCGGATTCGTCGAAAAGACTCCCCAGAGTCCCAGCGCAATCAGAATCCCGGGCCAGACGAAGTGGAACGAGATGTGCGCCGACACGATCCCCAACTGGTCGAGCAGGAAGATCACGCCGAGCAGCGTGATCCACACGCCGATCAGGACTCCGGGGCCGGTGAAGCGTTTGTCGGGGTTGTACATTTTCGTTTTCCGCTGCTTACCTGAATCGCTCCAGCGCCGTCCAGGGCTTATGCCCGCCTGCGCGACATCAAAACCGCACAGCCGGCCAGCACGAAGGCGAGCGGCCAGAACCGCAAGCCGTCGCCCAGCGCCGCCGCTTTTACCCAGCCGTCCAAGAGACTCCAGAGGCTCTCAAGGATCAGCGATGCGAACCAATGGCTGTCTTTCGAGAGATGAGCGTAGCCAAGTTCGCACAATTGAAACGCGACGCCAAGAGAGATCAGAACGAAGGCGCCCAGCGTAACGGCTGGTGATGAAGTGGATGTGGCCGAGGAAATCCGCCGGTCAACGTTGGTCATCATCGTCTCGTCTCCTGCCAGAATTTGGTGCCGTTCCATGGACGGGAGAATAGGCGAGGCGCCTCGGGCCGTCTTGATGTTTTCGGCGAACGGCGGCAGGCTACCGGCGAATGACGGCGGGAGGAGGCGGCTGGAAAAGGGGTCTTTCGGGGCCGGGCTAGGAGAAGAGGCTCATCCCAAACCAGAATGCGGCCGCGGTGACGATACTGGCCACGACCAGAAGCCAGCGGAAGCGCTTGATCCGTGCGGCCAGCACGATCATGCCGAGAACGATGAAGAGAAAAACCAGCTCCATCCAGAAGAAGCGCGAGCCGAAACCGTCCGTCCATTGGCCCGTGCTGTCTTGAATCCAAACAGAGGCGAACGAGGTGAGCGCTGTCAGCGAAATGGCCACGACGCCGGCCAGCGCCATGCCCTTCGCCCACTCAGGGATTACCCAATCTTTCCTGGCTTCGCGCCAGTCGAGCCACGTCTGACCTACAACCAGCCCCACCAGAATTAGAACGAACAGCGCCACGTGCCCTCCCAAGGCCGGGCCGCCCAGCGCCCCCAACGCACGTCGCGTTTGCTGGACCGGCCCGCAGGCTGCTGCCGTCGAGTCACATCCTCAGTGCGGAGTGTGCCGAGATCGGCCGCTCCGCTGCGTCGACAGACCCTTCGCCTCCAAAATCGAACGGCTCTTCTACGACGAAGCGCTCAACTAAGTCAACGACTGAATGCCGATGGGATGGATCAGCGGGGCGTATGCCCTCGCGCCCTCCATGGATGGCATCCCTGTGAGCTAAAGCTTGGCAATCTTCCTGCCAAAGCCGCCTGAGACAACACTGCTTCGATGCGCCCGCTATGTGCAATGCCGCCAGAGAAATGTGAGATGGAGCGGCGCGACCGTTCGCGTCCGAACTCCGGCGGCCGTAGCTGTTCGGCGCCGGAACACCCAAAAAGCGGAGCACAGAAGAGAAAGACTTTGCACGAGAGCCGATTGCCGCGTTATGGAAGTTCTAGTACGATGCACCCGGGGTTGTGATTCTCACAACGAGTCGGGCGCCAGCGAAACGTCGGCGCCGTCGAATCTGCTAGCATAGGCAAACTCATGCGAAATCCGTGGATCATCGCGCACCGAGGCGCATCCGGACACGCCCCCGAGAACACGCTCGTCGCCTTTCAGCGAGCGGTCGAATTGGGCGCCGGATTCATCGAAACCGACCTCCACCTCACGCGAGATGCGCGTTTCGTTGCCATCCACGATCCCACGCTCGAGCGGACCACGAACGGCCACGGCCCCGTGAAAGACCGCACCCTCGCGGACCTGCGCCAGCTCGACGCCGGAATGTGGTTCGACCGGCAATTCATGGGCGCGCAGATTCCCACGCTCGAGGAAGTGCTCAAGTTCGCGCGGCAGCACGACGTGATTTTCTACCTCGAGATCAAGTACGACGGCGCGTGGGGCATGCACCATTCCCTCGTCGCCGCCCTGCAGAATTCGGAAAACGCCGCCCACACGATCGCGATTTCCTTCGATCCGGAAACGCTACGCGCGCTGCGCGCGATCGATCCGGGAGTCATGATGGGATTGCTGGTCGATCGCGCCGGACCCGACCTGGTGAAGACGGCGCTGGAGGCGGGCGCGAGGCAGTTGTGCCTGCGATGGGATCTGGTGAACTCCGAGATTGTGGAGCGAGCGCACCGGGCGGATCTTCAGGTGGTGACGTGGACGGTAAACGACGCGGGCGAGATGCGCAACCTGATCGAAGCCGGCGTCGACGGCATCATGACGGACTTGCCGGACCGGCTGCGCGCGGTGGTCGAAGACATGACCTCGCTGCCGCGCGACGTGGCCTGATTCTTTCCTCTGTTTCTATTTCCCGCCGATTTCCGCGAATAGGGCCGAGAACTGCGCGAGCGAAAGCTGTTCGGCGCGGGCGTCCGGACGAAGCGCGCAGTTCGCGAGGGCTGAGCGAATTTGGTCGTCCGAGGCGATGGCGCGCAGGTTGTTTCGCAGAGTCTTGCGCTTTTGGCTGAAGCACCTCTGCACGAATTCCAGGAATTTCTCCTCGTCGCGCACCGGCAGGGAAGAGCGCTCGCCCGGGAGCGTCATGCGCACGAGAGCGGAAGTAACGCGCGGTGGCGGACTGAACGCGCCGGGCGGAATCCGGAAGACGATCTCGGGCCGCGTATAAAACTGGCAGGCGACGGAGAGATAGCCATACTCACGGCCGCCCGGGCGAGCCGCGATCCGTGCGGCCACCTCGAACTGGATCACGATGTGGATGGACGCAATCTGATCCGCATAGCCGAAGAGATGGTGCAGGATCGGCGAGGTGATGTAGTAGGGAAGGCTGCCGTACACGCGAAAGCGATCTCCGCCCGCGAGCTTCCCGAGATCCAGTTGTAGGACATCGCCCCGGACAATTTCGACGGCCGGCCATTCCTTGGGATCGGCCTCGATGCGCCGCCGAAGATTCTCGGCGAGGCAAGAGTCGGTTTCGATCGAAACGACGCGGCGGCCGAGCGGCGCCAGCAGGCGCGTCATTTCGCCATGGCCCGAACCGACCTCGATCCAGACGTCGTCAGGGGCGCGCGGCAGTGTTTCGAGGATTCTCTTTTGCCACGCCGGATTGGCGAGGAAGTGCTGCCCCAATTTCTGACGCGCCATGGTGAACGAGTGTAACAATCCCCGCCGCGCCGCTACAAACAGCCCCCAGTAGCAACCGTGCCATAGCAGATCAGGCGCGGCCGCGGGAGATTGGGTTGACGAACCTGGAGGCCTCCGTTACCGTTTTTATTGGGTTTCATTGTGATTGGTCGCCGATGAAAATTCTCTTTGTCGCCTCCGAAGGACTCCCGTACTCGAAGACCGGGGGACTGGCGGACGTCGTCGAGGCGCTCCCAAAAGCGCTGCGCGCCCTCGGGCACGACGTAGCGGTTCTGCTGCCGCGATACCACGCCAATCAAGTTAGCTCGGTGCTGATTTCGAGCGTGACGGTCGGACTCGGCGATACCGTGCGCTTTCCCTCGATTGCAGAGGCGGCCCCGGTCGAGGGGGTGCGCTACTTTTTCGTCGACGACCCGCCGTTTTTCGACCGGCCCGAGCTGTATGGCGACCGCGCCGGGGATTATCCGGACAACGCCGAGCGGTTCGCGGAATTTTCGCGGATCGCTGTTGAATTCATGAAGCGCGTCTGGCTGCCGGACGTGGTCCATTGCCACGACTGGCAGACCGGGCTGGTTCCGGTGCTCCTGCGCACGCAACACGCGGACGATCGCGCGGTGCGATCGCTGCCTGTGGTCTTCACCATCCACAATATTGCGTACCAGGGCGTGTTCGACGCGGCCGTCCTCCCCAAACTCGGCTTGCCGCATTCGCTTTTCAGCGTCGATGCCCTCGAGTTCTTCGGCAAAGTGAACTTCCTCAAGGGCGGGCTCGTGTATGCCGACTACCTCACGACCGTGAGCCGCCGCTACGCCAAGGAAATTCAAACCGCCGAATATGGCAATGGGCTCGAAGGAGTGATCCGCAACCGCGGAGACCGGCTGGTCGGCATCCTGAACGGCGTCGACTACGCCGCATGGAGTCCGGAGACGGACAAACTGATCGCACGGAACTATTCGGCGGACGATCTCTCGGGAAAATCCGCCTGCAAGAAAGATCTCCTGGCAGCCTTTCACTTGCCAGAAGGCGACCCGGCGCGTCCTGTCATCGGGATCGTCTCGCGCTTCGCCGATCAGAAGGGATTCGACCTGATCGCCCAAGTGGCTGACGAGCTGATGAAGGAAAATCTGACCCTGGTGGTACTGGGAACCGGTCAGGCCCACTACGAGGCCTTTTTCAGGCAGCTTGCGGAGAAATATCCGGAGCGCGCGGGCGTCAAAATCGGTTACGATAACAACCTCGCGCACAAGATCGAGGCGGGCGCGGACATGTTCCTGATGCCGTCTCGATACGAGCCGTGCGGATTGAACCAGATTTATAGCTTGCGTTACGGGACAGTTCCCATCGTTCGGGCGACCGGTGGGCTGGACGACACGATTCAGAATTTCGTTCCCAAGACGCAGCAGGGCACAGGATTCAAGTTCGAGGATTACAGCGGCCAGGCGTTGCTGCAGTGCGTTCGCGCGGCGCTAGGGAAGTATGGCGATGCCAGGGCCTGGCGAGCTCTGCAGGCGAACGGCATGGCCAAGGATTTTTCGTGGAAGGCTTCGGCAGCCTCGTACGTCACCCTGTACGAGGCCGCCAAGCGGTCGCGAATCCCGAGGGTCGCTGGTGCATCTAAATACGCGGGCGTAGACCGGCGGTAAGGTGGCCGGAAGTCGCTCACAAGGGGAAACTTAAATGGCAGACAACATTCCGGCCGTAACCGACGCGAGCTTCCAGGCGGAAGTGATCGACGCGAGCAACAGCCAGCCCGTCATGGTCGACTTCTGGGCCGACTGGTGCCGTCCGTGCAAGATGCTCTCGCCCACGGTGGACGAGATCGCGCGCGAGCACGCGGGCAAGCTCAAGGTCGTCAAGCTCAACGTCGACGACAACATGAACGTGCCGGGCAAATTCAACATCCGCGGGATACCGACGCTGCTCGTGTTCAAGGGCGGACAGGTGGCCGAACAGATCGTCGGCGCCGTCTCCAAAGAGCAGATCAACAAGGCCATCGAGCGCCATATTTCGTAAGGCTGCTCGGCCGGTCCCGGCAAAGTTGCCTCGCGGGGCGAGCGCCGCTCTCTCCGCGAGAAAGCTTTTTGAGCGATTCTCGAACTCCTTCCTTGCGGCGGTCCACACCATGAAGACGCGAGCCAAGCTGGAAGTGCGTCGATGTCGCTGGGCGCAGAGCCCGCTGATGATCGAGTACCACGACGCGGAATGGGGCGTCCCTCTGCACGATGATCGCGCGCTTTTCGAGTTCCTGATACTCGAGGGCGCGCAGGCCGGCCTGAGCTGGGAGACGATTCTCCGGAAGCGCGAGAACTATCGCCGTGCATTCGACGGTTTCGACCCGGCGAAAATCGCGCGCTACGGCCAGCGCAAAGTGCGTGCGCTGCTCGCCGATCCCGGCATCGTCCGCAACCGGCTGAAAGTCGCCGCGACCATCGCGAACGCGAAGCTGTTTCTCGAAGTCCAGAAAGAGTACGGCTCGTTCGACCGTTACATCTGGCAATTCGTCGGCGGCAAGCCCAGGCAAAACGCCTGGCGATCCGATCACCGGCCGGCGCGCACGCCCGAGTCCGACGCGATGAGCAAAGCTCTTCGCAAGCGCGGGTTCCGCTTCGTCGGATCGACGATTTGCTACGCTTTCATGCAGGCCACCGGCATGGTCGACGACCACGCCCTCGATTGTTTCCGCCGCACCGGAATCTCGTAGACGTCGCGTTACCCCCTTGACAAGAAAACAGGGAGCCTCCATCTTAGATGGCTTTACCTTGGGGCTGCGCAGGGTCTGTGCGGGCATGGGACGGGGAGAGGGATTTGAAAGTACGGGTTTGTTTCCACGATAAATGTTTCGACGGAGCTTCGTCGGCCGCGATCTTCTCGCGCTTCTACCACGAGCGGATCAACCCCGACGCTGAGTTCCTGTACACCGGGATGACGCACAAGGCTTCGCAGCCGTTCGAGGATGGCGTTTTCGACGGCGACGAAAATGCCATCGTGGATTTCAAGTATTCGAGCTCGCCGCTGCTCACCTGGTGGTTCGATCATCACCAGAGCGCGTTCCTGAAGCCCGAAGACGCCGAACATTTCCGGCACGACCACTCGGGCAAGAAGTTCTACGATCCCTCGTATAAATCGTGCACGAAATTCCTGGCGACGGTCGCGAGCGAGAAATTCGGGTTCGACGCGAAGCCGTTGGCCGAGCTGATCAAGTGGGGCGACATCATCGACGGCGCGCAATTCGAGTCGCCCGAGGCGGCAGTGGCTCTGGCGGAACCGGCGATGAAGCTGGCGCTCGTGATCGAAGCGGCGCCCGAGCCGAATCTCGTGCCCCAGCTGATTCCGTATTTGTCGCGCCTTTCGCTCAGCGAGATCATCGAGTTGCCGCTCATCAAGAGGCATCTCGGCCCGTTGCTCGAGCGGCATCGCCGGTCGATCGACATTTTGCGCGAGCGCACCGATTCGCGCGGCGGCGTGGTCTATTTCGATGTGAGCGATCTCGATCTCGAAGGCTACAACAAGTTCATCCCGTACTATCTCTATCCGGATGCGCTCTATTCGGTGGGCGTGAGTGCGTCGCCCACGCGTGCAAAGGTTTCCGTCGGCACCAGCCCGTGGAAGGAAGCCTCCGCGGACGTGAATCTCGCGTCGCTGTGCGAAAAGTACGGCGGCGGCGGCCACGCGCGCGTCGCCGCGATTTCGATCGGGCCCGGCGATCTCGTGCGCGCCCGTCAGGTCGCCAAGGAAATCGCCGCGACGCTCCGCACTTGATGGCTTTCGCGGTGGAAAATTTCGGCGCCCAGATGCGCTCGGCGCTCGTTGGGCCCCGCGAAGTCTCGTGCTAAGATTGAATTTCCCCGGGCCGCTAGCTCAATGGTAGAGCAGCTGACTCTTAATCAGCGGGTTCCAGGTTCGAGTCCTGGGCGGCTCACCAATCTCTTCCGCTTCTAATATCCCCTCAACAAATTCACCCGGTGCCGAAAAGGCGCAACACCCCGAACGCCAATCGATCGTTACGCCTGAGGCTAAGGCCGGTCGGCGGGCGCGGTGAACTTCAGATGGAATTCCAGGCCGCGCGTCTGGTTCTGTTTGATGGTTTGCTCGAGGTCGAGTTGCGAAAGGTCCATCGAGCCCGCCACGCCGGAGTCGGCGATGTACTGCAAGCGCCCGTGGGCCACCCACCAGTCGGAGGCGACGACGGTGCTGCCGTCTATCCGGTACAGCAAGGCCGTCGGCACAGGAGCAGTTGCGGTCCCGCTCTGACCAGAGGACCCTGGCACGGGCGCTTCAGCGAAAAATATCGGCAGCAGGTAAGTGGCCGGGGCAGCAGTGCCCGGTGAGTACGTGCTCCCTGCAGTTGCACCCGACTCCGCCGAGTAGTCGCCGATTCCGAAGCACGGCCCTACGCTCCAGAATACGCCGGGCACAGCAGCGGAATCGCACGCCGGCCAAGTCCCGAAGCCCAGCGGCAACTCATCCGACCGCCACAAAGAGCCCCCGCCGAAGCCGCCCAGAAATGCACCGCCGAAAAGGAATGGACGAAGCCGAGGTGCGCCGCTGAATTGTCGCGACTCGCTCCGCGGTGACGTCGACGCACCCAAGTAGACAGGTCGCGCCAGGGAGAAGTGAGCGGCTCCCACAGGCCAGCCGCCGGGCGCCCCACCGCGACGAGTCGGAGGCTGCACAACTGGTCTCGCCAGCACAGGGGCTGCGCCCGGGCGTACCGGCCCAGCATGACTAGCGACGGGAGCAGGGCGCGTTGTGGCGTGCTGCGCTCGAAGAGCCCCTGGGACAAAAGTAAAGAATGCTGCAGAAATAAGTGGCAGGTAACCTGGAACCCGGTACCGCCTGTCCGGCGTCGAGTAAGCCATATTCGCGCCTCCCACCCGTCCCAACTCCGTCCTCAGCATCTCCCCAGGCTCTTGGCGAGCGCAAGCGGAGATTTAGCAGCCCGCGACAGCCGCCCGTTCTACTGTCTCTGGGGCTCATTGCCTGGAAGCGGGCGGCTTTCGGCTTCGGAATAACGTGCTGACTTGAAAAGTGATAGTACTTCTAGGCTAAGGTGAATTCCGGACATTTCTAAGGTTGAGAACCCCGTTCGCCGATAGTAGAATTTTTGGTCTATTTCGATCGTGACAGCTTTGAAGACGTTGGGGTCTCAGTTCCAGGTCACTGTCTAGTGCGGTTGTTCACATTCCAGGAGCCTCCAGACGCATGGTGTGTCCTCGCAGTCGTTCATCGCGCAATCTGCTTTCCGCCTTTGTGTCCGTTTTTCTTTTGGCTGTCCTTGCCTGTGTCTTGCAGGGTTGCGCGGGCACGACCGGCGTCCAGGATCCCCCTCCTCCGGCTGACCCGACGATCGGCAGCCTCAGTGTGACGTCGGGCCCGGTGGGTACGCCGGTAACGATCACAGGGAAGAACTTCGGCGCGACGCAGAACGGCAGCACGGTGAAGTTCAACGGCACGGCAGCGACGCCGACGAGCTGGAGCGCGATAAGCGTCGTAGTTGATGTGCCGGCCGGGGCCACGACAGGCGACGTCGTGGTGACGGTAGGAGGTCAGGCGAGCAACGGGATCGTGTTCACCGTGACGACAGCCGCGCCTTCGATCTCCAGTCTGAGCGTGACGTCGGGCCCGGTGGGTACGCCGGTGACGATCACCGGGACGAACTTTGGCGCCACCCAAAACGGCAGCACGGTGAAGTTCAACGGCACGGCCGGCACGCCGACAACCTGGAGCGCGACAAGCGTCGTAGTTGATGTGCCCGCCGGGGCCACCACAGGCGACGTGGTGGTGACGGTCGGCGGGCAAGCGAGCAACGGCATCGCCTTTACGGTGACGACAGCCGCACCATCGATCACCAGTCTGAGCGTGACGTCGGGCCCAGTGGGTACGCCCGTAACGATCACGGGAACGAACTTCGGCGCAACGCAGAATGGCAGCACGGTGAAATTCAACGGCACGGCGGGCACGCCTACCAGTTGGAGCGCGACAAGCATCGTAGTGCCCGTGCCGAGCGGAGCGACCAGCGGAAATGTCGTGGTGACGGTAGGCGGCCAGGCGAGCAACGGAATCGCCTTCACAGTTACAACAACTCCGGCGCCATCGATCACGAGCCTGAGCGTGACGTCGGGCGCGGTGGGCACGCCCGTAACAATTACGGGAACAAACTTCGGCGCGACCCAGAACGGCAGCACGGTGAAATTCAACGGCACGGCGGGCACGCCGACGTCCTGGAGCGCGACAAGCATCGTAGTGCCGGTGCCGAGCGGGGCGACGACAGGCAACGTGGTCGTGACGGTAGGAGGTCAGGCGAGCAACGGAATCGCCTTCACGGTTACAACAACTCCGGCGCCGGCGATCACCAGCCTTAGCGTTACGTCCGGCGCGGTGGGCGCGCCGGTGACGATCACGGGAACGAACTTCGGCGCAACGCAGAACGGCAGCACGGTGAAATTCAACGGCACGGCAGCGACGCCGACGAGTTGGAGCGCGACAAGCATCGTGGTGCCGGTGCCAAGCGGAGCGACCACGGGTAACGTGGTAGTGACGGTGGGCGGGCAAGCGAGCAACGGCATCGCGTTTACGGTGACGACGGTCGGCGGTTCGATCTCCGTCGCCGTGACCCCGAATCTTGGCGGAGCCACGATCACTCAACAGATTCAGTTGACCGCGGCCGTGACCAACGACGTCGGTGCAGCCGGTGTCACTTGGTCCGTAAGTGCTGGCGGAACGCTCAGCAGTCAGACGACAACTTCGGCCTCGTTCAGCGCGGCCACGGCCGGGGTCTACACCATTACCGCGACCAGCGTCGCCGATGTCACCGTGTCGGCGACCGCCACGATCGGCGTCACCGATCTTGGCGGAGTCTACAGCGCTCACAACGACTTGGCCCGCGATGGCGTCAACGCGCAGGAATATGCGCTGACTACCGCGAACGTCAACACCTCAACCTTCGGCAGGCTCTTCTCCTGCACGGTCGATGGAGCCGTCTACGCCCAGCCCCTCTGGGTTGCGAACGTGAATATCAACGGAACGAACCACAATGTGGTCTTTGTCGCGACCGAGCACGATAGCCTGTTTGCATTCGACGCGGACGCCAATCCCTGCGTTCTGCTCTGGCAAGTCAGTCTGATCGATACGAACCACGGCGCGAACTCCGGAGAAGCTACTGTGCCCTCCGGTCCGTCGGGGTATCTGGTCGGTTGGGGCAACGGCGACATCACCCCGGAGGTCGGGGTCACCGGGACGCCCGTGATTGATCCCACGACGAACACGCTGTACGTTGTGTCCAAGTCCGTCAGTGCAGATCAGTCAACGTTCTATCAGCGCCTCCACGCCATCGATATCACAACTGGCAACGAAAAGTTCGGCGGGCCCGAAAATATTACGCCTCTGATCACCTTCTCCGGCTCCGGGGATGGTGGTTCGATCGACCTTTTCAACACGCAGCAGGAAAATCAGCGTTCCGGACTGGCTCTCGTGAACGGCGTAGTCTACGTCGTATGGGCCTCTCACGAAGATCGGTCGCCATATTACGGCTGGGTGGTCGGCTTCAATGCTTCCACTCTGGCAGTCACGAGCGTTTTGAACGTAACTCCCAACGTGACTTACGGCGGAATCTGGATGGCTGGTGGCGCGCCTGCGGCCGATGCGAGTAACAACCTCTATCTCATCACCGGGAACGGCCAATTTGACGTGACCAGCAACGGCGACGATTATGGAGATTCCTTCCTTCAGTTGTCCGGCGACCTGAACATTTCCTCATTCTTCACGCCGTCCGATCAGCAGAATGACAACGACAATGACCGCGATTTCGGCTCAGGTGGCGCGGCTGTGGTTCTGAATCTGACCTCGGGCGCTCTCCAACACCTTGTCATTGGCGGCGGCAAAGATGGCACCCTGTATCTCCTGAACGGAGATAACATGGGCGGTCTGGGCGACTCCAACGCACGGCAGAATTTCCCGCTCGGCCACGGTATTTTTGCGACTGGCGCGTTCTGGAACAACAACTACTACATCGCCGGCATTGGCGGGCCGCTTGTTTCGTTCTCTTTCAATACCTCCACGAACCTGTTCAATCCGTCGGTGGCCTCGCAATCTTCTTCCACCTACGGCTTCCCAGGTGCCACGCCCTCGGTTTCCGCCAGCGGGACAAACAATGGCATCGTCTGGGCGTTGAATAGCAACGCTTATTGCACTCCGGCCTCTCATTCTTGCGGCCCTGCCGTCCTGCACGCCTACGACGCGACGACGCTCTCTACGGATCTCTGGAACAGCTCGATGGTCGGCAGTGACGCAGCCGGAAATGCGGTGAAGTTCACAGTGCCGACCGTGGCGAACGGCAAAGTCTATGTTGGAGACCGCGGCAATAACACGGGCGGCACGTTCGGCTCAACGTCGATTTCGGGCCAGCTCGACGTCTACGGCCTGAAGTAAATCAGACTACTTCTTGTTTTCCTTAGCGGCAACGGGCGGCGCGGACTCGCCGGCTTTGCTGGACGAGCCGGTTGGAGCGCCTGGCTCTGCCGCTGCCGCGGGACCGCTATCGCCGGGCTGTTGATCTAGGTATTTCACAATCACGGAGATCCTGCGATTCGCGGGATCGAACGGATCCTTTTGGTTCCGCGGAAGCATGTTCGCGAAGCCGCGCACCTCCACCACCTGATCGGATCGCACGCCATGCGACTGCAGCAGCCGGCGTGCATCATTCGCCCGGTCGGCCGAAAGCTCCCAGTTCGTGTAATCCGAGCTTTTCGTGTAGGGCTTGGCGTCCGTATGGCCCTCGACGTAAATGTTGTTGGGGAGCTTTCCCAATTCCGCGGCCAGCGCGAACAGCAGATCCTGCCCGTCCACGTTGAAGTGAGCGCTGCCCTGGTTGAAAAACGTCCCCGAAGCCGATTCGGTCAGCTCGATTCGCAGTCCCTCGTTGGTGACCGTCATATCGATGTTGTTCTTCAGCTTTTCGAAATCGGGCACCTTCTTCATCGCCGCTTCCAGTTGCTTCTTCAGTTGTTCCATGTTGTCTTTGGAAACGATGAAGTTGTCCTTCTGCCCTACCATGTCGCTTCCCATCGTCTCGGACTTGCCGGTGGGATCCTTGAAATACCCTCCAACCGCTTTCTTGATCTTTTCGCTGCTGCTCATGAGCCAGAGCACGATGAACAGCGCCATCATCGCGGTGACGAAGTCCGCGTAGGCAACTTTCCAGGCCCCGCCGTGGTGTCCGCCGTGGCCGCCCTTTTTCTTGATGACGATAATCGGCGGTTTTGCCGTCATTTTGCGCTCGCGATTTGCGTTTTAGGCGGCGGCTGCGGCCGCGGGCGCTTCGCCCTTGCCCTTGATGAAGTTCTCGGCATCCTGAAAGTTAGGCCGCACGCGGTGCGGTATGGCGCGCCGTCCGAACTCCACCGCCACGGCCGGCGCCGATCCCTTCATCGAGGCCACAATCATCACGCGCAGCACCTGGTAGTACTCGTGTTCTTCGTCTGACGCTTTGGCCATGTTCGAAGAGAGCGGCCCAATGAACCCGTAGCACAAAAGAATTCCCAGGAACGTTCCCACGAGTGCCGCCGCTACTTTCTTCCCGATTTCCTCGGGAGGTCCGCCGAGCGCTCCCATCGTGATCACCACGCCGAGCACGGCCGCCACGATACCCAGCCCCGGCAAGGAATCCGCCATCGTCGAGAGAGCGGCCACCGGCTGCGTCGCTTCGTGATGGTGAACGTCCATGTCCATCTCGAGCATCTGATCGGCGTCGAAAGGCTCCAGGCTGCCCGCCGCCATCATTCGAATCGAATCGCAAACGAACATCAGCGCATGGTGGTCCTTGAGGAACTTCGGGTACTTCGAGAATACGGGGCTCTTGTCCGGCGCGTCGCTGTCCGCTTCGAGCGCCATCATTCCCTCGCGGCGCGCTCGCCCGAACAGCTCGTACATGATTTTCAAGGTTTCCAGATACCGCGCCTGCGTGTATTTTGACGACCCGAACGCTCCCGCCAGCCCGCCGGCCATTTTTTTCAGGATGTGCAGAGGGTTGGCGATCAGGACAGTGCCGATGGCCGCCCCAAGAATGATGATCAGCTCGGACGGTTGCATGAGCACGCGGACGTTGCCGTGCTCCATCAAATAGCCGCCCATGATCGCACCAATCACTACTACGATGCCGATGATCGCAAACATCTAGCCTACTCCTCCGTTTTGGCGTGATCCCTTTGCCCGTCGAAGACGGTGATCAGGTTACCGCCCCCAGCGACGCTCTTTTCAATGGACCGCTCGACTCGCGCGAGAAGACCCTCGACGTCATCCTCCGGCAGCACCGTTGCCGCTCCCAAAGATGCCGTCGCCTGCAGCCGGTCTCCCCACCAATCCACCTTCACTCCGTGCACCGCTCGCTTCAGGCGCTCGCAGGCGCTGCCGACGTCGAATCGCGAACATTCCGTCAGGATGGAAAGAAAGTCGGAATCTCCTCGGCGTCCCAGAAAGTCGGTCGGGCGCAAAGTGTTCTCGAGAGTTTGCCCCACGGCGCGAAGCATCACGCCGATGACGCCCAGGCCGTACTTGGCCCTGATTTCGCGCAGCTTATCCACGCGAACAACCACCACGCTGAAGGGTACCTGGCATTCCTTGAAGGTGCGCAGGTTCTCGCGCAAGTGCGACAGCAGGAAACTTTCGGTGAGCACGCCGGTGCCCGTGTCCAGGGCCCCGTAGCCGGCCAGAGTCTCCTGGCGCCGGTCCCAGTCGGACGCCGAGGGATTTTCCTCGAAACTTTCGGCGGCGCCTATGATCGTGCCGTGGTCATTCCGAATCGCGACGGCCCTCATCCGCACCGGCACCAGGTGCCCCGCTCGATGGCGAAGCCTCACGTCGCCCAGTGCGGGCTTCCCATCGCGCAGCACCTCGGCGATGAAATCCGCTGCTTGAGACGCGTCGTCTCCCTCATCCTCTTGGACTACGTACCGGAAATCGTGTCCCAGGACGTCCTGCCGCAGCAGCCCCGTCGTTTTCTCCGCTCCCGTGTTCCACAGCAGAATCTTGTGGTTCCGGTCGACCAGGCACACTCCGGTCTGCAGGCTTTCGAGCACTTTCTCGTGGATGTCCTCGCCGTCGAATTCGGACACAAAGTCACCCTCGGGTATTTCATCGGTCAAACGCACCATCGGGTTTAGCGGACTGAGAGGTCGAACGGCGGCTTGCGATCGAGCGGTTTCCGTGAGGATTCGTTCATTAGCTTGCGCTCAAGAACTTGCCTGAGGCGCAGCGAGCAGTGCAACGGGGAAACTCCTCAATACATCGGCAACGGCCAAAGAACGTTTCGCCCCGTGCGCGCGGCTCGTGATCGTCTCGCCCGTCAGCACGTTGATCCACGATTCCGGCGCGGAATTCGGCAAATCAAGCGTCGTGTCGCTCCAAAAGTCTTTGGAGGGTATTTCCTCGGCAGGCGTGTACGCTTGCGCAAGCCATCGCGCAACCACCGCCAGCGCGGAATTCCCTTCATGGCTGCGCAGGATCGAAATCACATTGTCGCTCCGCTGCCCGCTCGCCGTCGCCGGCAGAAAACAGCCTGCCGTGAAGAGCTCCGGGTTTTGCAGGCGGCATCGCAACGCGGCCCGGATCACGTGAATCTTGACTTGCGCGTCCGGCCACTTTCGCAGCAGCTCCAAAGCAGCCTCGGGGCTCGTCTCTCTCTCGGCGTCTGCGTGAGCCGCCTGGCAGCGCGCCGCGAAATCCACCGCCCCGCGATTGTCCGGATCGACGAGCCGAAAGTCCCACATCTCCGCGCCCTGATAAAAATCGGGCGTGCCCGGGCAAACGATCTTGAGCAGCGTCTGCCCCAGCCCGCTGACCATCCCGCACCACGCGATGCGCCGCTGAAACCGCCCGAAATCCTCTAGAAATCCCTCCGAGGCCTCTTGCGACAGGATCCGCTCGATAAATCGGGTCACCGCGGCCTCGTACGCTTCGTTCGTCTCGATCCATCGCGTGTGAATCTTGGCCTCGCGCAGGGCCTTCAGCATGTAGTCCTGCAATCGCTTCGTAATCGACGCCGCATTGTCTCCATTCGCGGGCCATATGCCGAGCAGCGTCTGGTAGATCAAGTATTCTTCGTTGGCGTCCGGCGCGTTCACGCCGTTGATCATTTGCTTATGCGCCGCGTTCTGCTCCGCCCACTGCGCGAGTTTCGTCTGCCACTCCTCCGGAATTTCCGAGAGGACGTTCACGCGCGCGCGCATGTCTTCGCTGCGCTTCGTATCGTGCGTCGTCGTCGCGTTCAGCGCGTGCGACCAGCGCTCCCGCCGTTCGCGGACGAAGCCGTAGAATTCCTCGCGAGTCACCGCCTTTCCCGGCTCCGGGTCGCCTCCCACTTCATTCAGCGAGCAAAGCGGGTAATACACGTAGAGCGCCGTGTCCTCGAAGCCCTTCGCCACGATCGGCCCCGTGAATTGCTGCCATCGCATCACGAACGCCAGCCGCTCCTCGCGCTGTTCGGGCCCGATATGCGGCGGATTCGCAAGCGTCAGCACGTCCCGCAGAAAATCGAGACAAGCCTGGCTGAGCTGCGCCCTCCTTGCCCGCGCCCCCTGCAACGCCTCTTCGATCGTGGCCTGCGCGCTCGCCCCCACGTCGAGGCTCCGGATATACGTCCGATAGATCGGCATGCACGCCGTCACTTCGGTGAGGCCGTCGATCAACTCGAGCCTCGAAATGCTTCGCGCGTAACGGTCCTTCGCCGCCAGCTCCGCCAGTTGCCGCGCCAGGCCGCGCACCTCCACGCGCAGCAGCGAATTCATCACCAATTTCTTCTTTTCGTAGACCACGTCGTCGAAACCCGCTTTCTTCCCCGCGAATTTCGAATAGATCGCCGCGATCGCCGCGCCGCCCGCCGGATTGACGAAGATTCCGTTTAGATAATTCAAGAATTGATAGCCGGTTGCTCCCGCGATCGGCCAATCCTCGGGCAAACTTTCTCCGCGCCCCAGAATCTTCTCGACGACCACATAGGAACACAGCTTCGCCGGCCCTTCCGTCTCGGAAAGCCGCTGCCGCAGCCGCGTCAGGTATCCCATCGGGTCGCGCAGTCCATCGATGTGATCGATTCGCAGGCCCATGCGCAGCCCCAGGCTCGCGCCCTTCGCCACAATCCGAAAAACCTGATCGTGCGTCGCCTCGAATACGATCGGATCCTCCACTCGCACGCCCACCAGGTCCGATATCGTGAAAAACCGCCGGTAGTTGATCCCTTCGTTGGGATCCTGCCAGTAGACGAGCAGGTAGTGCTGGTGGCTCAGCAATCGCTCAAGCGCGACGAAGCTCGCCGCGTTTCCCCCCGTGCCGTTGATTTCCTTCAAATTCGATTCGATCAGGGCTGCGATCGCTGGCCGCTCGGAAACCGACAGCCTCAGCCGTTCTCGAATCGCGTCGAGCTTCGGCCGCGCCTCGATGCCCCCGTCCGACGGCCTCCTTTGTGCAAGCGCCGCGAACCCAGCGAGGATCCCGGAAAACTCCTGGAATTCCGGCATCTCCTTCGCGGGATTGCTTTCAAGCGCGTCCGGCCGAAGCCCCATGATTTCGTAATACGATTCCGGCGCGACCGGCAGCGTCCACTCGTAGTAGCACACGAAGAATTTGCCGTTCCGGTATTCCAGCCGCAGTTGCCCCTGGTCGAGAACCTCGCCGAACGGCCTCCCCAGGATCGGCAGCAGCACCTTGCCCACCAGATTCCGCGAAGGCGGATTCCAGTCGATATCGAAGAACGACGCGAACGCCGAATCGCGCCCGTTCTCCAGCACGTCCATCCACCAGCGATTCTCGCTGCTCGCCGCCATGTGGTTCGGCACGATGTCGAAGAGCAGCCCCATGTTTCGCTTGGCCAACTCGGCCAGCAGCGTGTCGAATTCCTGCTCGGAGCCGATTTCGGGATCGATCCGCGTCGGGTCGGCGACGTCGTATCCGTGCTCGCTGCCCTTGCGGCTCGCCAGAATCGGCGAAGCGTACAAATCCGTCACGCCGAGCCCGGACAGATAGTCGAGCAGGCGCGTCGCATCCGCGAACCCGAAGTCCTTGTTGAATTGCAGCCGGTAGGTGGCAAGCGGTGCGCTAAGCGGTGGCATGGCTCGCCGCGGCGCCCTGGATTTTCAGCGCGTCCCTCAAGGCGTAAAGATCGTTCATCAACGCTTTTTTCGCTGCGTCGGACCCGCCGTTCGAGTCGCCATTCTTTCCGATCGCTTGCATCAGCGGAGTGTACGCAATGTTCTGCACCTCCCACAGAACAACGGGGAAGGGCAGCGTGAGGGCGAAATCGAGCAGCTTCTTGAATCGGTGCGCGTTTTCCGGACTGTCGGGATGCTGGGCGAACTCCGCCCCTTCTTTTTCGAGCCTTCTCCGGATGGCGAATTCGAGCGTCGTCGAGTCCACCGGCACCTCCATGTCTGCCGCCTCGCGGAAAAAGCCCTGGGTCGTGCTGGAGTCCGGATCAGGACGCTCGAGCGCCTCCCGGAGCTGAATGTTCAGCGCGATCTGCGCGGCGGACAATAGAGACGACGGAACCGGAATCCCGAGCCCCCGCAGGAACCGGATGAGCGGCGCGTTGGTCTGATAGATCGAGCGGTACGCCGCCGCCGTCGTTTGCAGCGACTCGTCCAGAATCTGCTTCATGATTTTTCGCTGTTCGTCCTTGAAGAGCGACTTCAGCGAAAAGGTCTGCTTGTTGTAGCTGTCGTCGAGCTCTCGAATGATCCCGGCGGTATCCGCGCGCGAGAAGAGTTCGCCGAGCTTCGCTTTCTCCGCTTCGTCTTTCGCCTGATCCACCGTCCGGACGCCGGCAACGAGGTTCGGGTCGCCCAGGTGCAAGACGGCGAACGTGAAGCGGTCCGACTCGCGCGTGATGTTCGAGCTGAAACGCGCCCGCCCTGTCGCCAGCCGCACCTTGCCTTCGGCCTCGATCGAGAAGTCTTCCCGGTCGACGTGGTAACAATAGATTTGCGCCTGCGCCTCGTAGTTTTCGAAGAGGGAACTGATCGCGTAGTGCCCGGCCAGCATTCGCATGTCGATGTACGCCGGTTTCACCCACTTCTCGTAGATCTTCCCTCCGTCTGCGTGTTCCGGAAGATTCGATTTGGCCGCGCTCAGCCGGCTCACGAATTCCGCTTCGAGGGAAGCGCCGCAGCACTCTTGCGCCAGCCGCAGCGCTCGTCCCGCGTAATGGATCACCTGGACGGTCTCGATGCCCGACAGTTCGTCGAAAAACCATCCGCAGCTCGTGTACATGAGCAGGGCGTGCCTCTGCATCTCCAGCAGCTTCAAGGCGCGAACGCGCTCCTCGTCCTTCAGCTCGTGCGTGGCGTGCTCGCCGAAGAAGGCCGCCAGCGACTCATCCGAGCGGTCGAGAATCACCCGTATATATGCGTTCCGCGCATCCCAGGGATTTTTCAGCAAGGCCGCGCCGTGCTGCTCGAAGAGGCCCGCAAGCGTGTCCCGCAGCCAGTCGAGGCTCGCACGCAAAGGCGCGCGCCATTCCTGGTTCCAGCCGCCGTGGCCTCCCGAGTTGCATCCGCAGTTCGATCTCCACCGCTCGATTCCGTGGACGCAGCTCCACGAACTGTCCTCGACAATCTCCGCGAAATGATCGGGCGGGAAGCGTTCGAGGAACTGCCCGTAGTTCACCAACTCCGCCAGCTTGTTGGCCTCGATGTAGTCCAGCGCGTAGGAAAGCGCCATCTCGCCGTAATGGTGATGGTGGCCGTAGCTTTCCCCGTCCGTCGCGATATGCACGAGCTGCGGCCAGGTGCGCGCTTCGGAAAACCCCGATACCAGCCGGTCCGCGAAGCGCCTTCCATCGTCGAGCAGCCCCTCGAAAGCCACCCCCTGCGAGATCGGCCCGTCGTAAAAGAAAATGTTGATGCTTTTGCGCGAGGGGAGCTGCACCAGATACGCCCGGCTCGGATCGATCCGGCTGTCCGCCACGTCGACCCATTTGCGGCTGCCGCGCCGGCGCACGCGCTTCGCCTGCCGCGGGGCCAGAATCGTGAACTTGATTCCGTTCTCGGCCAGCACTTCGAGCGTCTCGATATTCACTGCCGTCTCCGGCAGCCACATGCCTTCCGGTTTTCGCCCGAAGCGATGTTCGAAGTCGGCGATGCCCCATTTCACCTGCGTTACCTTGTCGCGGCGGTTCGCCAGCGGCAGGATCATGTGGTTGTAGCCCTGCGCGATTGCCGACCCGTGTCCGCCGAACCGTTGCCGGCTTTCCTGGTCGGCCTGGAGAATCAGCTGGTATACCCGCGGCACCTTGCTCTCAATCCATGAGAGCAGCGTCGGGCCGAAATTAAAGCTGATGTGCGCGTAGTTGTTGACGATCTCCTTGATCTCGCCTTTTTCGTTCAGGATTCGCGACGATCCGTTGGGCGCGTAGCATTCCGCGCTCACGCGTTCGTTCCAGTCGTGATACGGGTACGCGGAATCCTGGAGCTCGATGGCTTCGAGCGAAGGGTTTTCACGCGGTGGCTGATAGAAATGGCCGTGCACGCAGATGTATCGCATCGGGCTGCCTCAGTACGTCGTATCAGTTCAAACCACAGAAGGGGCGAGAGCTATAGCAACAACGAATGCCGATTTCATGCCTGCACGGCCGTTTCCAATACCGCGAACTTTCTACGCGATCAACGCTTAGCCGAACCCGCGCCGGATGTGAAGCCGGCCGAAGTTCCGGCTGTGGCCGTCCGGCTCTTCGTCGAAGCGGATTCGCCGCTCGCCTCTGCAGCCGCCTGACGCTCGTTCCTGAGTTCGGTTTCGGCCTTCAGCCAGTCGTCCATCTCCTGGCCGTGCCCGCCGCCGCGCCGCATATAGATTTCATGCGCCCGTTGCTCGATTTCTTCGTGCGTGGGCAGATGTTGTTTCGCTCTCTCCAAATCTCGAATGTCTGTCATATCTTTCCCCTGGGTTTAGAAATCTGTGGATTGTAGGTGCAATCCTACGTAAGTGTCGGCCAATCCGCTCGGAATGGACATACGGGTAAAACCGTAGAAAACGATCTCTTAGGCCTAAGACTTGAACGGCCGCCCTATACCGTTCTGGAACCGGTAACGTGGCGCACCATATGGGAAAGGACCGCGAAGAGAAACAACAGTTGAATCAAGAAATCCCGGCGCAAGAGGAGCCGGACCAGCCACCCAGCGAGAACCAGGAACACTATGGAGATGCCCAAAACAGCGTCGACTCTCATACGCGTCCCTCGTTACGAGGACCCTTTAGTGCGTGCGCCCTTTGCATCCGGGATGCCCGCAGCGGCAGTCGATATCCGGCGTTTTCTCCACCGCCTCGCACGCGGCGCTGCAATACTTGCCGTCCGTCACGGTGCAGCTGCATCCCGGATGTGCGCACTTCTTGTCCTTCGACATGTTCGTTCCTCCCTCGGTTTTTTCGCCTACTAGCCCTGCGAACGAGCGCGGGCTTTTCCTTCCGGAATCGCGGGCGCTTCTTCGCCCAAAGCGGTCGCCAGCGCGATGTAGTGGTCCTGTTCGTCCATCAGGATCTGGCGGATGTGTTCGGCGATCGCGTATTCGCCCAGCGCTTCGCACTGCCGCACGCGCTCGCGGTAGTTGCGAATCGTTTCTCTCTCGTTTTCGAGATCGAACTGCAGCATCTCTCGCGCCTTCTCCGACGTTCGAACGGCCTTGGGCGCTGCCACCGGCATCCCGCCCAGATAATCGATCTGGTTTGAGACAACGAGCGCATGATTCAGCTCTTCCGCCGCGTGCTTCTCGAGTTCGCCGGCGATGTTCATGAACTCGGCGCCCTTCAAGACTTGCGAGTACACGACGTACGAAATGATCGCCTGGTACTCGCGCGCCAGATCCTCATTCAACAACGCGACCAGCTCTTCCCGCGTTGCAACTCGTTCGGTTGGATGCAACGCCTGCTTCGCTGTGCTCACGAATTTTCTCCTTTGGCCCCACGTCTCGGCTGTTTCGATTGCGGGCTGGTCACTCTCTTCCGTCTCAGAGCCTGCCGAGCACCAGCAGCACCAGCAGAATCAACAAAACGAGCCCCAGCCCGCCGCTCGGGTAGTAGCCCCAGCCCCGGCTGTATGGCCATGCTGGAACGGAACCGATCAACGCAAGTATCAGCACGATTGCCAGAATCAAGAACATGGAGGTCTCCGTTTCGCCTTTCAACGCCGTGCGAAATGGGGCGCCCACATCCCGCGAACGCCCCCGGCCCGGTTCGTTAGGCTGAGTTTTTCCCCATCAGCAAAAGCACCACGCCTCCCACCACGGCCACGGCGCCGAGCACGGGCGGCAGCGGAATCGTCTTGTGCTCGGTGGTCGTTGCCTGCAGCGGTCCGATGTCCAAAACCTTCTTGTGCTGCGTGTAGGTGATGCCCTGATAGGCGAGGGCAAGAACGCCCAGGACAATCAGGATCATCCCCGCAAGCGGTGCGCCTTTCATGCGACCTCCTCGTTGCCAATATTCCCGCCCGGTCGCGTCATCCTTGCGTTACGTTCGCCGGACCAGTCCGCCAACGAGCGACACCAGGAAGAGAACCAGGAAAATGAAGAACAGCAGCTTCGCAACTCCCGCCGCCGCTGCTGCAAGGCCGAAGAACCCGAAAATTCCGGCAACCAGGGCCACGATGAAAAACGCCAGCGCCCATCGCAACATAAAGCCTCCTTGTGCCCCGGGCTTCGCTATCTCTCGGTCGCCGACCGCGTGGCCCGTGGGACGCGTCTGTTTTAGGCTTTTTCGCCGCTCCGGCCAATACGCACAAAGCGGTAGAAGCCCTTGCCCTTTGCTGTAGTTAGGAGGCTGTTGGCACTTATGCCGAAACCGATTGTTCGGCGGCAGGTTGAGCGGCGACGCCGCTCGCGACGATCACTTCGTAAACAAAAAGCAGTTTGGCCACGACGGCCGGTGAGAGAACGAAAGGATACAGGTCCGGCAGTCCCATGCTGCGATTCATGCTGTTCAGCGCAACCGCTAATTCCGACCACGCGCCGATCACTTCATCGAACGTAGTTTGTTTCGAGGAAAGCCTCGGCTTGCCGTTCTTGGCCTGCGCATCCGGAAGAATCTGTTTGCCGGCCAGGCCGAAGTCGTTCGCCACTTCGAGCGCGTCCTGAATGTGCAGGAAGTGCGCCCACGTTTCCGCCCAGTCTTCCCACGGATGAGAGGTCGCGTACGCGCTGATGTGATGTTCCTGCCAGTTTGCGGGCGCTCCCGATTTGTAATATTCCTGCAGTGCCACCCCATAGTCCGCTCGATCGTCGCCGAAGAGCGCCCGGTAAGGTTCGAGGAATTTCGTGTCGCGGACCAGCCGGTCCCAATAGTAGTGCCCGATTTCGTGCCGGAAATGGCCGAGCAGCGTTCGATACGGCTCGTTCATCGCGTGCCGGATTTTTTCGCGCGTGGCATCGTCGGCCTCCGCGATGTTGAGCGTAATCACTCCATTGTCGTGCCCGGTCATCACCTTGGTCTCGCTTCCGTCCGGATTCACGGCGTCCGAAAGAAAGCGGAACGCCAGCCCCTGGTCCGGGTCGTCTTGTTTGCCCGCGATCGGCAATTTCAATCTCAGCAGGCTGTAGACGAGCCTCCGCTTCGCCGCTTCGATCAGCGCCCATCGCTCGCGATTTTCGTCGCTGCTCAAATCCGGAATGATTTCGTTCAGCCGGCACGACGCGCAGAATGCATCCTCCGCTTCCTGCGGCGCCATCCAGTTGCAGACGCCCGCCTCGGCATAGTTCTTGCACTTTTTGTAGAGTGCGCCGCCCGCCTCCTTGGCCGTCGGCCGCCACAGCCCGTTGTCCGCCGGATCGAGGCTCGTCAGCCAAAGCAAGTCCGGGAGAAATCCGATTTCGCGGTTGCAGTGAATGCACGCCGCGTTCTGAAAGAAAATCAGCTGCCCGCAGACGCACGCATACGTTTTCATCCTCAGCCTTTCACTGCCGCGCGAATCTTCGGCGCCCCAGCGATGGCCGCTTTCGCGGTCTGGTCTTTGGCCATCACGTCGAGCAGCGCCTGCGCCACCCGGTCGTCGATTTCGGACGCGCGCCTCAGCAGCACCGGGTAGCGGATCAGCAGCGTCGGCCCGTCGTCGTTCAACTGGAATTTCGCTTCCGGCGCCGGCGCCTTCAGGACGATCTCCATCCGGTCGCCGATCGTTCCTTGCTGCCTCTCCAGCACCTCGCGATATTCCTCGTACACCGCATTCACCGCCGCCAGCGCCTGGTCCTGGACGAGCTTGTGGTTTCCGCCCGGCGCCAGCCCGATCGACACTTCGTGCCACGCGTACTCGGTTCCCGGCACCTGCTTGTAGAGCGGCGTGGTCGGCTGGAACAGCACCGAATTCGCGAACACCGCGATTCTCCCCGTCGGATACAGGTCCACTCCCGTCCCCGCCAGCTCCATGATGTAGAGCCGCACCAGCCCCACGTCCACCACGTCCCCGGTCACGCCCGCCACGCTGATCCGGTCGCCAATCCGGATTCCGTACCGCCCCACCACGAAAAAATACGCCGCGACGGACAGCAGCAGCGTCTGCAAGCCCACCGCGATCCCCGCCGTCACGAATCCCGCGTACGTCGCGAGCGAACTGAACTCGCTCACGAATCCCATCACCACCACCATCGCGAAGAAAAATCCCATCACGAATCGCCGCAGCACCAGGAACTGCCGTCGCCGTCGCGCGTCGTGGACGTACCGGAACGTCAGCCTGCGCCACACTTCCGACAATCCCCACACGATCCCCAAAGCGATCGCGATTGCGAACACGCGGGCCAGCAGCGCGATCAGATCGTGCTTCGATTCGGTCCCGATCGAGCTGCGCCACTGCTCCAGATTCGACCGGCTTTCGTCCAGCACCAGCAGCTCCTGGCTCAGCGGCAGCAGCGCCGCGGACAACTGGTTGAATTGCTTCGTCAGCTTCGAGAAATCTTCCGGTTGCGCCCCGGCCGTCCCCGTCGCGGCCTGCGGCACATTCTGCTGGGCCTGCGCGATGATCGCGCGAATCGACGCCCGCAGCGGGTCGCGCAGCGCCGTCGCGCTGCTCGCAACCCGCGCTTCCTGCGCCAGCAGCCGGTTGATCGTCCGCATGCTCTGCACCTGATCGTACAGCGTGACCAGCTCGCCGATCAGCCCTCCCGAGCGCGCGGTTGTCGGCGCCACCGTCGTGTTCGCCTTCACCGACGGAGCCCCGCCGTGCGGCGCCACCACTTCCGGCACCGAATTCGCCAGCTCTTCGATGCTTCCTTCGAGCCCCTGCTTGTTCACCGCATTCAGCTCGACGAACGACGACATTTTCTGTATCGCGTCCAGCATCGCCTTATCGAGCGAAATCTGTCCCGCCAGCGCATCCCGCTGCGCGAGCGAATTCTTCCGCTTGTTCCCGGACTGCGCGGGAATTTGCTTGTTGAGCGTGTCGAGCGCCGCCTGATCGTCCGCCAGATGGTCCGACACTCGCTCCTGCATCTGCGAATAGCTTTGCGGCGCGCCGCCGCTGCCGCCCGCCGCGCCCGATCCGCCCGTCAAAGCCGCCTGCGCGCGCGCCGATTGAAAAGCGAGCTGCACCGCCTGCGCCGAGAGCCTGCGAACGTTCTGCTGGAAAATCGCATCGCTCGGCAATTCGCCCGGCTGGACGCTCGTCGTCGCCGCCCGATACCAGCTGATGATCGCATTCAGATGGTTCAGGATGGCGTCGCGGTCCGGCTCGTTTTGCGCGCGGGAAACTTCACCCGCGCCCGCGAAGCACATGCAAGCGATCGCGAGAAACAGGAGAAACTTACCGGCCGGGCGTCTGCGGTTTAGGCACATGCGCGAAAGAGGATCAGCTTGAGAAATCCCTGAGATGGGTACTCACGCGAAATGATAGCGTGGCTTTCTCGCCGTCCTGTATCCCTGAGAGCTGGTAGATAACGCCTAGGAAAAACTGTAGCGGATGCTCGCCGCCTCTGAAGGGCCCACCTTTAAGAAGCCCAGGCCGGCGGCAGCATCACTCGAAATATCACTCCAAACGTTCCTCTCCCGCCGATTCCCCCGTCCCCCTCAGGAGGGGCAATCGAGAAAGTGCCGCCCGAAAGAATCCGTTCGATCGCCTGCACCAGATCGCGCGCCGCCTGCGACTTGAGCACGTAGCCTCGCGCGCCCACGTCCCGCACTTCCTTCGCCAGCCTGTCCGACTCGTGCATCGTGAAGATCAGGATTTTCGCGTGCAGCCCCAGCTTGTTGATGCGAACCGCGGCCTCGAGCCCGCTCACGCCCGGCATCGTTATGTCCAGAATCACGATGTCCGGCTCAAGGATCTTCACCTTCGCCAGCGCTTCCATCGCGTCGCCGGCCTCGCCGACGATCACCCACTGCGGACGCGCGCGGCCCAGGAGCGTGCGGATGCCTTCTCGAACGATTTCGTGATCGTCGACAATAAGAATCTTTGGCTGATCCATGTGGGAATCTCGATTCTCACATCCGTCACTGCCATTGCACCGCTCGCGGGCCGGAGGGCGGTTGAATCAGGCGGGCTTCGTGCTCGCGTCGTCCTGCTGGCGAACCCGAGCCGCCGCCGTCACCGTGGTCCCATGTTCGTTCGACGACAATTCAAGCTTTCCGCCCAGCTCGCTCATGCGTTCGCTCATGCCTCGCAGGCCCACTCCGATTGTCACCGTTTCGTCGTGCGCCGGCTCGGCCGCGTTTTGAAGCTTCATTCCTTTTCCTACGTCAGTCACCTGGAGAAAAGCAGTGTCGTCGCTGATCCATAGGCGGACCTGCGCCGTCGGGCTGCCCGAATGGCGATGCACGTTGGTCAAGCTTTCCTGCAACACCCGGAAAAGCGCGATCTCCGTGTCGGCCGGCAGCCGCTGCAAATCCGGCGCCACCTCGAACGTCGTCTGAATGCCGCTCCGCTTCATGAAGCCGTCCAGATACCACAAGATCGCGGAACGCAGCCCCATCTCTTCCAGCATCGGCGGGTACAGCAGGTAGGAGATCGTCCGGACTTCCTTCACCGCGTCTTCCGTCAAATCCGCGCACTGTTTCAGGTCGCCCGCTTCCGGCGCGCTCTGGCCCATCCTGCTGGCGAGCGAATCCAATTTCATTTTGAGCACCGAAAGATACTGGCCCAGGCTGTCGTGCAGATCCCTGCCGATGCGCCGCCGCTGTTCCTCCTGGCTGCGCAGCAGATGTTGGGAAAGCCGCCGCAAGGATCTCTCCGAGTCTTGCAGCTGCTGCCGCGATTGCTCGAGTCTTCGCTGAGCCAGCATGCGGTCGGTGAAGTCGCGGGTCACTTTTCCGAAGCCGATGAGGTTCCCCGCGCCATCCCTCAAGGCGGTTATGATCACGTTCGCCCAGAATTTCGAACCGTCCTTGCGGATGCGCCAGCCTTCGTCTTCCACTCGCCCGTCCCGCACGGCGATCTCGAGCTCGCGCTGCGGCTTGCCCGCCTGCTTGTCCTCCTCGGAGTAAAAGCGCGAAAAGTGCTCTCCGAGAATTTCCGAAGCCTCGTACCCCTTCAAGCGGCGCGCGCCGCGATTCCACGTGCGCACTCGTCCCTCGACATCGAGCATGAAAATGGCGTAATCCTGCACGGCATCCACGAGCAGCCGGAATTGCTGCTCGTTCTCGTACGAGCTCTTCTCGTGCTCCAGCACTTGCAACCGTTGCTGCAAGGCGAGGATGCTTCGCCGTCGCTCCTCGTCCCCGCCCCGGCTCGCGTGGGTTTCCTCGCTCAGGCTCGAGTGCGCCGCGCAGATTTTCAGGAATGGCTCGGTATGCTCGTTCTTGTAGAATCCCGCCGTCGGGTAGGCGCAGCGAAGCAGGAAAGAGTGCGTTTTCCCCAGGTCGTTCCACAATTCCTCGATCTGCATCGCCGGTTCGTATTTTCCCTCCGCCCACAGTAACGCGACGAGTTCACCGAAGACTACAGTCCGTTTCAGCTTTCCTTTCGCAGCGGAGTTGGCGCGCTCGATAATGTCGCCGATGACTTGCTTGAACCGCTGCGCGTCCGGCAGCCCATTCGTCATCAGCTCCGGCAAAATCTCCGACGCCCCGAACGCCTGATAGCGCCCTTGCGCGATCACCTTCGCAAGATCGAGTCCTGTTTCCCTCAGCCGGCCCGCGAGCAATTCCAGGTGGTCAGGCGTCGCTAGAATCACGGCGGCGTCGCCGTTCACCAGGGCGCCCCCGACGTAAAGGCTCAATTCATCGAGCAGAGAACTATCTTCGTGATAGAAGTGGACGACGTGCGCCGACTCGCTGTCGAAAACCGTATTCGGGGCCATTGGAGGGTCGGCGCTCACCGGGGCTACCTTGCTCGCGCTCATCCGGGAAACTCCCCATTGCGGTTCGGCGTTCTGGCGCATCGCGTGCGCCCAATCGCCGACCGTCGATGCGCGATTGTTGCAGCCGAGTCGCCTTTTCGGTATAGGGTAAATGCTGTATTAGGCGGTGTTTGCGGCCGGGACGCGCGTGTCGCCGGCCGGCCCCGGTCGTAATGAGAGTCTTAGGCTGCGGCTTCTTCAATCGGATTCCGACCCCGCCACCACCTGCGCATGGCCCAGAAATGCCACCAGCGCCACTCCGCCCGCGATGTTCCCCAGCAGCGTTGGCAGAAAGAATCGCGCGAAATAACCGCCCCACGTCTCCGCGCCTGTCACCACCAGCAGCAACTGCTTCGTCGAGCCCGCGATCACGTGGTTGAATCCGCCCAGCCCGATCAGGTACGTGATGATTATGATGATGCTCACTCGCGCCGATTCCGCCGCCGGCAGCAGCCACACCATCAGCGCGATCAGCCATCCTGCGAAGATCGCCCGCACGAACACCACGCCGAACCCTGCGTCGGCCCCGCCTTGGCTCACTTCGATCAGGCTTTGCTGGATGTGCGGCGGAAAAATCGGAATTCGCCCGACGCACAATGCGAAGACGTATGTTCCCACCAGGTTCGCGCCGAGCACCACGCTCCACAAGCGCGCCATCTCCAGCGCGGCTTTGCGGTTCCGCTCGGTCAGGAGCGGCAGAACGGCGGTAAGCGTCGTTTCCGTGAAAAGCTGTTGCCGCCCCAAAACAACGATCAGGAATCCGACGCTGTACCCCAGCTTCGAGAGAAGGGGCGTCCACTGGCTGTTCGGAAGATAAGCAGCGAGCAGTCCTTCTGCGATGAGAGAGAAGCCCATTGAAAGGCCCGCCGCCAGCCCCGACCACGCCAGAGCCGACGCCGACCTCTTCAGTTCCTCGCGTCCCTCGCGGCGAATCGTCTCGTGTACGACGTGCGCGCCGATCGCCACGCGCTCCTGAATCTGTTTCTCTTCGATGCGCGCCTTCACGACCGGAGAATCCTGGGTGGCCTCGCCGGGCTTGCGCTCTCTGGCCGGCATTTTTCCTCGCATCCTCGGGGACCTTCGAATGGACGCCATCATCACAGCCCGGCCGCCTGCCGTCCATCCGGCATACACCCTAGAAGCGACCGGGCCATCTCACAAATGTTCGCAGGGCGGTCCTTCAGAATCGATGTGACACAAGACTCTCAGTTCTCCACAGCCTCCTAAAAGACTCGCCGTCATTCTGAGGGTGGTCTGTGCCCGAAGAATCTCTCTTGAATCGCTGGGGGTGCCGCTCTTAGGCGTGGGGTTTCCGGCCTGCACCAACACGCTGCTCTTGCCGAATCAGGCACGAGCACGAGTCGTTGCGTCGTGCCTTCCGGGAAACTTGAACGTTGATTTGCCCGCGATCCTGTGCCATTTTCTCTCCGGATTTTCGGCTCAGTCAGCTCACCTGCCGGAAAAAAAGTTTCAAGGGGGGACCATTGAAAGCCTTTATCAGAACAACTGCCGTTCTGGCGTTTGCGATCGGCGTGCTGGCGATCGCGCAGCCTTCGCGAGCCGCTTCGTGCGACACCGCTTGCTTGAAAAAGACGGTCGATAACTACGTGGCCGCGCTCGTCGCCCACGATCCTTCGCGCGTCAAGTTCGCGCCCGATGTGCTCTTCGTCGAAAATGCCACTCCGATGAAGCCCGGCGAAGGGCTCTGGAAGACCGCTTCCGGCCTGCCGGCCACCTTCAAGATCTACGTGCCCGATCCCGTTTCCGAGGAAGTCGGACTCTTGTGCATGATGCAGGAAAACGACAAGCCGATCGAATTTGTAGTGCGCCTGAAAATCCGCGACGGCCAGATTGTCCAGGCCGAGCACGTCATCGCGCGCAACCTCTCCGCCAAGAGCCTCGCCAACCTGCAGACTCCGCGCCCGGGCCTGCTGGCCACCGTGCCGCCGTCCGAGCGCGTTCCGCGCGCGGAAATGTTGAAGATCGGCGCTTCGTACTACCAGGCCTTGGTTTCCGCCGACGCCAACAACGCTCCCTTCGCCGACGATTGCGTTCGCCGCGAAAACGGCATGCAGACCACCAGCAATCCTCCGCCCGATAAGCCCGGCTTTGCTTCGCTCGGCGCCCTCGGATGCGCCGCGCAGCTCAAGACTGGCACCTTTAACTACATCAAGCGCATTGAGCCGCGCCGCGTCGAAATCGCCGATCCCGAAACCGGCCTGGTGATGGGCTTCTCGCAGTTCCGTCACCCGATGGTCGAGAAGACCTACAAAATCACCGGCGTGCCCGGCGTCGACCACAACGACCTCAACATCAAGCCGTTCGACATGGTCGCCGTCCACATCTTCAAGGTCAGCGGTGGCAAGATGCACGAAATCGAAGCCATGGGCTTCACCCTCCCGTATAACTCAAAGACCGGTTGGGCGAAGTACGACGACCACTCGACTTCAGACTAGAATCCACAGCCGCCCGATAAATGGTTTTAGGAGGCAGGAACCTCGGGCCTGACTATTATCGACATGGTCTCGCGGGATGTTGGTGGGCTACTTTGAATAAGCCCTCAAAGTAGCCCGCAGCTCGCTTCGCCCAGGTCGGTTCATTTAGTCAGTACGAAACGACACGCGCATGTACGTTGGCAAAACGCGCGAAGCGCGTGACATACCGTAACCCACGGCGAAGCCGCGGGAACCGAGGCGCAAGCGCATCCAGCCCGCGAAGCGGGCGCAAGAGTATCGCTCTGCCGGCCGAAATGGCAATCCAAGGGGACCCGTTTCGTCGTAGTTCTCTTCGGAGTCGTTGATTGAGAGTCCTCGCGCCGACAAAGCGTCCTCTTCCTTGGTCCGAATTCCGGCAACGAGCCCGGCACGTCTGGATGCTGCCCTTCTTCGCCACGGAGTGGGCATGGGAATGGGGCGCCTATTTCCTCAGCAATTGGAAATTCCTCGAAGTTCTCGAATACCTGGGAAGTCTCAGCGTCCTGGTCGCCGTCCTGTTCTATTTCTCCGAATCCGGCGATCGAACCAAGCAGCGCCACTACCAGGCCTGGCAAGTCGTGAACACCGCCCAGGGCAAAGGAGGAAGCGGCGGCAGGATCGAAGCGTTGCAGGAATTGAACGCCGATCGCGTCCCGCTCGTTGGCGTCGACGTGTCCGATGCGTTCCTGCAGGGAATTCGCCTCGAAAAAGCGAATCTGCTGCGCTCGAATTTCAGCGCGGCGGACATGCGTAACTGCGACTTCCGGTCCGCCGACTTGACCGAATCGAACTTGCGCTCCGCCAATCTGCGGGAGGGCAACCTTCGCGCCGCAAACTTGCGCGGGGCCGACCTGCGCGACTCCGATCTCACTGGCGCGGATCTTACCGGCGCCGACCTCACGGCCGTAGTTCTTGATAACGCCGATCTAACGGGAGTGAATTTCCAGAATATTCAGTGGCGCGGCATTCGCAGCCTCACGGGCGCAAATCTCGAAAACGCGAAAAACGCGCCGGCCGGCTTTCTCGATTGGGCGTTACAGCACGGCGCTGTTCAGACACCTAGCGAAGAATAAAACCCTATGCGCGGCCCGCGGCTTGGGCCGCTTGGCTCGCTGCCTGCGAGAGCAGCTTCACCGCGCGATGCGCCGAGAGCGCCGCGCCTTCCTGCCATCCCACGATGTGGCTCAGATGCTCCCCGCAAAGAAAGATCGGCCCATCCGGCTGGATCGCGAGCTCGTATCCCGGAAACATCGCCGGCTCGTCGACGTGTACCCATGATCCGAGGTTGTACGGAATCTTTCCCCAGCGCACGACCACCGGCTTCTCCATCTCCTGCGCTCGGCCCGGATGAAGCATGTCGACGGACTGCCGCGAAGATTCGATCATCGCCGCGAGGTCCATGCCCGCCACCGCCGTGCCGTCCTCGACGCCGTACCCCGCGACGATCACGCCCCTCTTCGAAAAAAGCCGCGCGCTCGGATACCACACCAGGTTGATCGGTTGGTTCAGGAACGAAATTCCGCCATAGATCGAATCGTCGGTTTCCCAGAATCGCGGCGACTCCCACGCCACTTTGTACGCGTGGTCGTACGTCGTCGCGTCGATGATCTGCTTCAGGTCCGGCGAAAAATCCGCGTCGATGCTCTTCAGCACGGAGAAGGGAATCGCGCAGATGCAGTAGTGCGCGTCGATGGTTGCGGTAGTCCCAGCCTTGTGGTCCCGATAGACGATGCGCACCCCCGTCGCCGTCTTGCGAATCTGCTCCACCGGAGAATGGAACCGGATCAGATGTCCCACGCGCTTTTCGAACGCCGCCGGAATCCGGTCCATCCCGCCGATCGGCTGGAACATCGTCGCCTGCCACAAGATCTGCTCTTCATACATCAGCCCGTCCCACAAGCGCGCGTCCAGCAAGGCGTGCATGTCGAGCGGATCGCGAACCACGCCGTCCTGATCGCCCGCGCCCGGCCAAACCTTATATCCCGCTCGCGGCGAGCCCTTGTAGAAATAATCCGGCGAGAGGTCGCCGTAGGTGCGCAGAAATTCGAGCATGCGCTCTTTGTCGTCCGCGGAAATTTCCTGATCGAGCGCGCCTCGCCCGATCGCCTTCGCCAGCAGTTCCGAGACGTGCCCGCGCGTGTCGCTCGCCACTTCCCGCTGCTGCACCGGCTTCCCGCCGTTCAGCCCCGCGCTTTGCATCAGCGAACTCCGCGACGTATTCACCTCCACTTCGAGCGGCACGCCGAATTCCTTGCAGTAGCCCAGCATCGTCACGTGCTGCGAAGGCAGCCGCGCCGGCCCCGCATTGAAGTACGACTCCTCGCCCCACGCGCACGCCTGCGAAGTCCCGTCCGTCATCTCCACGCGCGTGCCGTTGCGAATCGTCCAGTTGCGCCCGCCCGCACGCCCGCGCGCTTCCAGAATCACGCAGTTGTAGCCGGCCCTCGAAAGCTCCCACGCCGCCACCATCCCCGCGATCCCCGCGCCCAGGATCACGACGCTCTTTCCCGCGCCCGAGCCTTCCGCCAGCCGCACCGTGCTCGCCTCGGCTGCCGGCGCCGGCAAAAGTCCCAGCGATTGCATAAGGACGTACGCCGCGCCGTATCCGCCGGCCCGCCCCACTTGCATCAGAAAGTTACGCCGCGTTGTCATGAAATCTCGGTGACGCCCCCTACAGCAATTTTCGTTGCGCGTACGTTACTGCCGGTCTCCTCGCGGGTCAAATCCGATTTCCGCATCAAGCGCATCCACCGCGTCGCCCCCGCGCCTCCCGATCACTCGTAGCGAAACAGCGCCTTGAACCCATAATCCATATGCTGCTGAATGTGGCAGTGAAACAGCGTCAGCCCCGGCTGGCTCGCCACAAAATCCACCGTCGCGCGCCCATACAGCGGGACGATCACCGTATCCTTCATCACTCCCGCCGTCTTCTTCCCGTTCACGTCCACCAGCTCGAACGAATGCCGGTGCAGATGCAGCGGATGCCCGTCGTCCGTCCGGTTGTGAAACACCAGCCGGTATCGCGCGCCCTCTTTCAACACGAACTCCCGATCGTGCGGATACTGCTTCCCATTCACCAGCCACGCGTTGAATTTTCCCGCGCCGCTCGGAATCTTCTCGAACACCATATCGATCGTCTGATCGGGCGCCGGCTGCGTCCCCGCGCGCCCGAAAACCGTGTAGTCCCAATATACTTTCGGCGGCGCCGCCCACTCCGGCTGCTTGTGCTGATTCTCGTACTCGATCACCACGCCGAGGCCCGCGCCTCGAATCATGTCGTCGGTCGCGCCCAAAATCCACACGCCCGGCTGATTCATCTCGACGAACGCATCGATCCGCTCGCCCGGCCCCAGCGTCAGCACCTCGGCCGGCCCCGGCGAAGGCACCGCGTTGCCGTCCAGCGCGAACACCTGAAACCGGTGCCCCGGCAGCGCCACCGTGCGATTCTCGATCGCGCTCGCGTTCAGCAGGTGCATCAGCACGCGGTCGCCCGCGCGCACGCGAATCGGCTCACCCGCGCCCAGCGCCTTGTCGTTGATCGAGAACATCCGCGACGTCACTTCCAGCCCGTTCGGCCTCGTGTCGAGCACCGTCGGCTTCTCCGGCTGCGGCCCCGGCTGATCCTGCTCGTCCGTATCCATGTTCGCGTCCGTGAAAAACGGCTCCCAGTCGCGAATTGCCAGGAAAACCTCCTGGTCGTAGTGCCCCGGATCTTTCCCCGAGTCGACCATCAGGAATCCGAATTGCCCGGTGTAAGTTCCTCGATGAAGATCGTCGTCGGCCATCGCGTGGCTGTGATACCAACGCGTCCCGGCAGGCCGCGGCGTAATCTGATACCGCCGTCGTCCGCGCGGCGGCACCGGCGGCGTGCCTTCCTCCTCCGCGCCATCCACCTCCGACGGCAGAAACAGCCCGTGAAAGTGAACGTACTCCGGCACGTCCGTCTCGTTGATCGCCTCCACCGTCACCGGCGCGCCCTCGCGCATCCGGATCACCGGCCCCGGCGACGTCCCGTTGTACCCGATCGTGCTGATGATGTAATTCGGAGCCAGTTCCACCGTCACCGGCGAAATGCGAATCGTGTAATCAGCCTTGGCGGTCTCCGGCGACGGCGCGGCTCCCGTCTGCATCCCCGGCATCTGGCCCTGCCGCGCGTCCAGCAGCCGCGCTGCGCCCAGCTCCACCGCCGCCGCGCCCGCCAATTTGAAGAGGTCCCTTCGCCTCACCACTCCCCCAGAAACAAACGATCCCGAAGAGCCCGTGTCACAACGACCGATTCCTTGTAGGTCGCGGCTTCAGCCGCGAGACATACCGCCCGATTCAGACCGGCTTATAGGCTGCCGAAAAACCACGCGCTGTCATCCCGAACGAAGTCCCGCGCGGTTTTGCCCTTCCCGCGGTTTGTGCGGGCCCGCCTGCCGGCGAGGCAGGCGCGGCACGCAGAGAGGGATCTGCTGTTTGAGTAAGCGCCAAATAGCTCGTCCCAGGATATTCCGATGCGCGCCGCCCAAGTTTGGAAAGCATACATCAATCTGTTACGCTCTCCGGGCGCATCAGAGTATCTCATGAAGCTTCTGCCACGGATTTCGGCGGTGGTTTCCGTCGTAGTGTTGGGCGGTGGTCTGTTAGCTTTCCGGTCGGGTGCGCAATGGTACGGCTCCAGCCCCTTCACTCCTGTCTCGCCCGGGCAAAGCAATGAAAAGGCGGAGTATTCCTGGTCGCGCCTGAAGTATTCGACGCCCGCCAGCGGCTTCGGCGGCGGCTATGGCGGCTACGGTTACGGCTTCTTCGGCCGCGGCAGTTGGTCGCAGGATTACCCCAAGGCCGACCGCCAATTCCTGCTCGCCCTGCGCCGCCTCACCCGCGTCAACGCCCGCTCCACCGAACAGGTCGTCGATCTCGATTCTGACGACATCTACAATTACCCTTGGGTCTACGCCGTCCAGGTCGAGAACTGGACCTTCACGCCACCCGAGGCCAAGCGCCTGCACGACTACCTCCTCAAGGGCGGCTTCCTCATGGTCGACGACTTCCATGGCACGGCCGACTGGGAAAGCTTCATGAACGGAATGCGCATGGTTCTCCCGGATCGCCCCATCGAAGACCTGAGTAACAGCGACGAGATATTTCACGTCCTATATGACCTCGGCCAGCGTTTTCAGGTGCCCGGCGAGCAGTACGTCAATACGGGCCGCACCTACGAAAAGGACGGCTACGTCGCGAAATGGCGCGCGATTCGCGACGACAAAGGACGCATCATGGTCGCCATCTGCCACAACATGCACCTCGGCGACGCCTGGGAATGGGCCGACAGTCCTGAGTACCCCGAGCGCTTCGCCTCGATGGCGTTCCGCGTCGGCATCAATTACGTGATCTACGGCATGACCCACTGATGTGAAGCTGCGTCACGGACTGGTAGCAGGGATGGCTCCAAAGGGTCTGCGCACCAACGATCGACTCGTTGTAGGTGGCGGCTTCACGGGTGCGGAAAAAACGCGCGCTGTCATCCCGAGCGAAGTCCCGCGCGGTTTTTCCTTCCCGCGGTGTGTGCGGGCGCGGGACGCAGCGAGGGATCTGCTTTTCGAGCGAGCCGACGCGTGTTTGGGCGGGCCGCTTTCGGTGGAAGCCCTTCGACCTGCGGAAAGCGTCACAGGATCGGCGGGCTTTAGCCCCGGGGTTCGGCTCTTCAGGGGGGCGGGGCTTCCAGCCCCGCCGTAAGTCACGGGTAGAGATCGGGCTTTAGCCCCTGAAGCGACTCGTCTGGGGCGTTCGCGAAAGGGCACGAGGCTCAGGGTTCTCCAGAACAATGTTTCAGTTTCTCTTCAAATATCCGGCCGCGATCTTCTCGAAGGGCCACTTCATCCTCCTGGGCACTTGGCCCCGATGGACGCTTCTGCTCTTCCTCTTCGCCGTCGTCGCGGGCCTCGGCTGGCTTATCCGTTCGCGCGTGGAAAAAGCCGCCCAAGGCCTGCGCAACTGGCGCGCCGCCATCATCTGGCTCCTGCAATCCGCCGTCGCGGCCTTGATCCTTCTTCTTCTCTGGCAGCCCGCCATCACCGTCGCGCAGCTCAAGCCCCAGCAAAACATCATCGCCATTCTCGTCGACGATTCCCGCAGCATGGCCATCGCCGATAATGGCGCCACGCGCGAAGCCCAGGCCCTGAAGGCCCTCAACGGCGGCGTCCTCTCCGACTTGCAGAAGCGCTTCCAGACCCGCGTCTACAGCCTCGATAGCCGCGCCGCGCGCGTCTCCAACCTCGCGGCCCTTCAGCCCACGGCTCCCGCCACCCGCATCGGCGACAGCCTCAAGCAGTTCGTCGCCGAAACCAGCGACCTCCCCATCGGCGCCGTCATCCTGTTCAGCGACGGCTCCGACAATTCCGGCGGCATCGATCTCGACACCATCTCCGCACTCCGCAACCGGCGAATTCCCGTGCACACGGTCGGCTTGGGCGCCGAAGAAATCCCGCGCGACGTCGAAATCGACGATGCCGTTCTTGCGCCCAAAGCCCTCGCAAATTCGCGACTCGCCGTGCCCGTCACATTTCATCAGCGAGGCTACGCCGGCCAGAAAGCCACGATTACCGTGCGCGACGGCGACAAATTGCTCGCCTCTCAGCCGATTGAATTCGCCGGCGACGGCAAGATCCAGACCCAGAATGTCCTTTTCAGCGCGGGCGACGCCGGCGCCAAAGCGCTGCAATTTTCGATCGATCCGCAGCCGGACGAAACCAACCGCGCCAACAACGCCGTCACGCGCCTCGTAAACGTTGTCAATGACAAGCGCCGCATCCTCTACGTCGAGGGCGAGCCGCGCTGGGAATACAAATTCATTCGCCGCGCCGAAGACGACGACAAAGTCGTTCAGATCGCCTCGATGCTCCGCACCACCGAAAACAAAATCTATCGCCAGGGCATCGACGATCCCAAGGAGCTCGCCGACGGTTTTCCCTCCAAGGCTGAGGATCTTTTCGGCTATCAGGGACTGATCATCGGCTCCGTCGAAGTCGGCTACTTCACTCCCGCGCAGCAGGACTTGATTCGCCAGTTTGTCGATCGTCGCGGCGGGGGTCTGTTGTTTCTCGGCGGGCGCTTCGCCCTGTCCGACGGTGGGTGGGGTGGCTCGTCCCTCGCCGATCTCTTGCCCACGATTCTGCCCAGCGGCAAGAACACGTTTCATCGTGTCCCCGCCAACGTGCAGCTCACGCCGGCCGGCCAGGACAGCCTGATCTGCCGCCTCGTCGACGATCCCGCGCGCAACGCGGAACGCTGGAAGACGCTTCCATATCTCATGGACTATCAGGAACCTGGAACGCCCAAGCCCGGCGCCACCGTCCTTGCTGAAATGCGCGCTGGCGGCGGCCACGTGATGCCTCTTCTCGTGACGCAGAATTTCGGCCGCGGACGCACCGCCCTGATGGCCACCTCCGGGACGTGGCGCTGGCAAATGAGCCTCCCGCTCGGCGATACCAGCCACACGATGTTCTGGCAGCAGCTCCTGCGCTGGCTCGTTGCGGATTCCCCGAGCCAGGTCGTTGCCTCAGTTCCAAACCAGATGCTTTTCGACGATGGCCACGTAAAGCTGTCGGCGGACGTCCGCGACAAGCAGTATTTGCCCGCGCCCGACGCCACCGTCGAAGCGCACGTTCTCGGTCCCGGCGGCCTCGCTGCCACGATCGAGATGACGCCCGTCCCCGACGCGCCCGGTACGTTTCAAGCCGATTGGAACGCCGAAAAGCCCGGCTCGTATCTCACCGAAGTCATCGCGCAGCGCGGCGGCCAGGAAATCGGGCGCGACGTCCTCACCTTCCAACGCATGGATGGCGTCGCCGAGAATTTTCACACCGAGCAGAATCGCGATCTGCTCGAAAAGCTCGCCCAGCAAACCGGCGGCAACTACTGGAAGCCCGATGAGCTGCCCAAACTTCCGGGCGAGATCGCCTATTCCGAGGCCGGCATCACAGTGCGGGACACCAAGCCCTTGTGGGACATGCCGGCGATTTTCCTTCTGATTCTTGCGCTGCTTTTCACCGAATGGCTCCTCCGCCGGAAATGGGGGATCGTGTGAGATTCGCGCTTCTCGCCGTCTGCCTCGCAGCCGCGTTGCTCTTCGCCGTTCCCGCGCGTGCGGCCGTGTATTACGTCACGGTGGCCGGCCTCGGCGGCGAGCCGGACTACGAGCAGCAGTTCACCTCGCTCGCGATGGATCTCGACAAGCTGCTCAAAGGATCGAGCAGCGACGCGCACGTCTATACGCTCACAGGTCAAAACTCGACGCGCGCCCATCTCACCGACGTCCTCGCGCAAGTCGCGAGCCAGGCAAAGCCAGACGACGATTTCGTCCTCACCCTGATCGGCCACGGCTCCTTCGATGGAGTCGAATACAAATTCAATCTTCCCGGCCCGGATATCTCGGCCGCCGATCTCGCGGCCCTCTGCGACCGCGTACCCGCTCGCCGCCAGTTGATCGTCAATACCACCAGCGCCAGCGGAGGCTCGGTCGCCGCGTTCGAAAAGCATGGCCGGGGCGTGATCGCCGCCACCAAGAGCGGCGCCGAAAAGAACGCCACCGTTTTTGCGCGCTATTGGGTGCAGGCGCTGCACGATCCCGAGGCCGATGTGGACAAAAACGACGCCATCAGCGCGCTCGAAGCGTTTCGTTACGCCGCGAGCCGCACGGCCGCTTTTTACGACGCGCAAAAGCGTCTCGCCACCGAGCACGCCCAGTTCGAAGACACCGGTTTGCACGATCCCGTGCGCGATGCATCCACCGAAACCGGTGAGGGCCTGTTCCTTTCGAGCTTCACGCTGATTCGCCTCGGCGCCGCGCAGCAGGCCTACGCCGATCCGGCCAAGAAACAGTTGCTCGCCCGCAAGGAAGAACTCGAGCGCCAAATCGACACGTTGCGCTATCAAAAGGCCGCGATGTCCCAGGACGATTACAAAAGCCAGCTCACCGCCGCGCTGCTTGAGCTCGCGAAAGTTCAGGAGGAGCTCGACAAGTGACCCGCGCGCTCTCATACGCGATTCTCCCGGCGCTGCTGCTCGCCGCAGCGACCGCTGCCTTCGCGGTCACGCCGGAAGATTGCCACGCGCTCCGCAAGCACGGTCATGGCCCCGAGGCCCAGGCGTGCTACCAGTCGCTCGCGCAATCGCGCGATCCCTATCTCCGCGCCGAGGGCGATTGGGGCATCGGCAATTACACCGAAGCGAACAACGAATTTCGCACCGCCGTCGCCCAGAACGACGCGAGCGCCCTCTATCGCGTCCGCTGGGGCCTGCTCCTTCACGAGCG